>DDUX01000084.1:0-4509 GCA_002345025.1 Candidatus Accumulibacter iunctus
TATGGGATGTTAAAGATGGGCCAGGATGCAGAGCATGGGAATGGCGCCAGCGGCGCCGTGGATGGTGGTCTTCATGATCGATTGCTTCCCTTCGGCACGACACGCTGCACTGACCTGATATTGACGGATTGACATCATGAGGTCAACACGGCACGATCGCGACATGGAAACGAGCGGCTCGGGCCATCCCGAAACACAGCGGACTGCAGGCGGAGCGGCGCTGTCCGCACTGGTTCTCGATCTCTTCAAGCTCAGCAGCCGGATGCTCGCCGCGGGCGACCGGCTGGTTGCCGACCTCGGCCTGACCAGCGCCCGTTGGCAGGTTCTCGGCACCATCGTTGCGGCCCCCCGACCACAGCCGGTTGCCTGGTTGGCACGCGACATGGGGGCAAACCGGCAGAACGTGCAGCGGATCGTCAATGACCTGGCGAACGAAGGCCTGGTCGGTCTGGCGCCGAATCCGCATCATCGGCGGGCATCGCTGGTCGTCCTGACGGACAGGGGCCAGCAGGTCTTCGATGCGGCCATGTGCCTGCAGGCGCCGTGCATCAACCGGCTCGCCGAAGGACTTGCGGCCGGGGACATCGAGACAACGCATGGCGTGATCCTGGCTGTGCGCCGCAAGCTGGAAGAGGAGGGAGAAGCGGAGGAAGCGTGAGAGGCAGCCGGCAGCAGCGGCGCGCGCGACATCCGGGCCCATCGGGCAAGCCAACATCGCCGTGGCGCCTGCCGCCCGCCGATGGGCGGCTGCTTCGGGAGACGCCCGAGCCACCGGAAGCAGGCTGGAGATTGACCCCCGCTGATGCGAACCCATACACCCGCGCTGCCGTCGCTGGCTTGTTCAGTTCATCAGGAGTCCTCATGTTCAACTGGTTCGTCCATGGCGTCGTGGTGGAAGTGGGCATGGAGAAAGGCGCGGACATCGTTGCCGCGTATGGCGATGGCAGCGCGCCGCATGCCTGCCCCAGTTGCCGTACACGTACGTCGTCGTCGCCTGGCGATCGCCCGTATCGCCGCGGTACTGCTGGTGGTCCTCTGGATGCACTGGGTCGGCGCCTTCGCGACCGCTGTTTCCTTCGTCCTGCTTGCGGCGGCGGCAGCGCTGCGCGCCCTCGACAGCGATGACCGCCTGGCACTCTGGATCATCGTTGCCGTAGTGGCCATCATCAGCTACCTGCACAACCTCAACGAGTGGCTCCCGGACGGCGTCTTCAACCGGGCGACCGACGCCGCGCTGTGGAAGACCGAGCTGGTTCTCAGCATCTCGCTGACCGTAGCGCTGGTCCGCTGGATCGTGACCGCACTGATGCCCGACTGGGGTGAGTCGGGCGGGAGCTAGTTTGCCCGCGAATTCGCCCTCTACGTCAATTTCTCCGGCGTCGCGATCATCCTCTGGAGCGGTGACGCGGCGTTGAGCGGGACGTCGCTGGCTGCCATGCTGGCGCTGGTCTTGCTCGGCGAACTGACGCTGCGCGCCGATCGCTGATCCGCATGCAGGCTCCCCGGGGTACTCCCTGCCTTTGCTGCCGGAAGCAGCAGTTTAGTATACTGTCCCCGAAACATTATTGCTGGACGCCGAAGCGGATCGTCGGTGCGACCGGGAAGGCGGCGAGCTTGACTGCGCGCGGTCCCGGCGGGGTTTCTGTGGCCTCGGGGGATGGGGGCGGTACCGGCTGGCGGCCCCACCAGGCGTCCAGGAAGGCGCCGAGGGCTTGCGAGTCGCGCAGCAGTTGATCGAGGTTGCGGTTGAAGAAGAACAGGCTCGCGGTGCCCTTGCCGCTGATCTCGTGGATCGCTCCGGGCGTCAGTCGTTGCAGTCCTGGCCGGGAGCCCGCGCGCCAGAGATAGGCGCCGGATTCGCCCGCCGGCGGTGGCGGTTCGATGTCGATGATGAGGTTCCAGCTGCCGCCGCTCCTGAGGTCGATGTCGATTCGCGCCGGTAGCGAGGGAAGCAGGATGTTCGCCGCTCTGGTCTCGAGCGCAGCGACATCGACGCTGGCGACCGGCGTGCCGGGCCCGAAGCTGTCGCCGCTGGCGCGCAGGATCGGGATCGCCGCACCGACGAAGACGACGCCGAGAACAGCGGCGCAGATCGTCAGCCGCTGGCTGTCTACGGTTGCTTCGGCGGCGCACGGGACGCGGGCGTCGATCCAGGCATAGGCGCCGGCGAGACCGAAGCAGATCGGCAGCCACCAGATCCAAATCTGCGAACAGACGCTGGCACTGACGCCATGGAAGAGGCTGGTGGCGAGGGTGACGCAGACGAGTCCGGCGGCGGCGCCGACGAGGCTGGCGAAGCCACCGCCGACGAGACGCCGGACGTTGCCGAGGGCGCCGTCGGCGGCGACGGTACCGGCGCGGATGGCGCCGGCGACGATCGGCGGCAGCAGGAGCAGCATGCCGGCGATGACCCCGTCTTCCGGGTCCGAGAGAGCGCCTTTGGAGTCTTCGAGAAGGATCGCGGCGACGCAGACAACGCCCGGCGCGGCCGTATGCAGGCAGGCCCAGGCGATTTCTGCCAGCGCCCCGCTGCCGCGGCGGGGATGCAGGCGGTACGGCGTCGTTCGCCACGTACCGAAGGCGATCAGCGGGCCGGCGATGAACAGCAGGCTGGCAGCCAGCGGGCCGACGACGTCGTGCTTGCTGCGCATGCTGATTTCGGCGAGCCATTGCATGTAGGCGTGCGCCGCGAGGACACCAAGGAGGGCGGTGAAGAGTCCCGGCACCATCGCGCGCACCGCCCGCGACCACCAGCCGCTGGCGCCGCGGGCCTGGCGGAAGAGCGACAGCGCGAGGCGCAGCCACGGCAGCGACGCGGGCAGCGGCGGCAGGGTGGCGCCCTGCGCCTGCAGGCGTCCGATCAGCGCATAGGCGGGCGGTGCCTGCTCGGCAACGGCGAGCGTCGCCGCGATCGCCGGTCCGAGACCGGCTGGCGGTTGCTTGCAGAGGGTCGCCAGCTCGGCTTCGCTGGCGCTGCGCACGCCGGTGTCGGCGTCGCTGATGGCGAGCTGCAGCAGCCGCTGCAGCGCTTCGTCGTCGGCGATCGTGGCGAGCGCGACGGCGGCGTTGCGCCGCGCCTGCGCGGTGCTGTCCTCGGCGTGCAGGAATTCGTCGATGATCTGAAAGGCGGGATGGCTCATTGCATCACCTGCAAGGTCCAGTAGCGCACGTCGGCGTGCTCTTCGGCAGTGGCGCGCAAGAGTTCGCTGCGCAGGATCGCCTGCCGCTCGGCGGGCGTGAAGGGTTGTCGGTCACGGTTGGCGTTGATCTGCTGCAACTCGGGTCGCGAGAGGAAGCCCTGGCCGGCGCCGCTGCCGGCGATTCGCTGTCGGATGGTGCCGAGGTCGGCGACCGAGGCGAGGCCGCTGGCGGCATCGAGCCAGTAACGCAGCGTTGCCCGCTGCTCGCTGCCGGCGCCGTGGCAGAGCCAGGCGCGCAGCATCTGCTCGACCGCCCAGCCGTTCCATTGCACGCGCTGCCGGTTGCGATCGAGGATGCCGAACTCGGCGCGATTGATCACCGAGTCGGTGGCGGAGGCGGCCGGATCACGCTGGCTTTCGGCAAGTGCGCGCAGCGCGACGCGAAACTGCTGGAATTCGACGTTGCCGTAGAGGTACTTCTGCAAGGCTTCCTGTACCGCCTGGATCAGGAACTCGTGCGTGATCTCGATGAACTGGCCACCGAGCCGCGGCTCGATGCGCACCAGCGTCCGGTTGACCAGCTTGTCGAGCAGCGCCGTTCGCTGCGTCGCGTCGCGGAACGGGACGTGGATCAGTTGCCGACGTTCGACGATGTTGCGCGTGCCGCTGCCGGTGATCAGCGGCTCGATCAGTTCGAGTGCCTCGCGCCGCTCGTCGTCGTCGGCCAGGGCGACGAGGAAATCCTGCAGGAAGTCGCGCAGGATTCCTTTCGCACCGTGCAGGCGTCCCGCATA
This sequence comes from Candidatus Accumulibacter iunctus, assembly GCA_002345025.1. GTDB lineage: Bacteria > Pseudomonadota > Gammaproteobacteria > Burkholderiales > Rhodocyclaceae > Accumulibacter > Accumulibacter iunctus. The sequence goes on from DDUX01000084.1 coordinate 3,935, forward strand.
GGTGGCGAGCGGTACCGTCGGCAGCTCACCGGCGGCAGTCGCGGACTGCTGGCGAACGAGCTTGCAGCCCGACTCGAACCAGAGCTTCTCGCACACCAGAGAGAGGTGGGCGGGTTCGATGTAGCGCTCTTCCTTCAGCAGGTCGGCGAGGATCTGGTTGAAGCACTCCTCTTCGTAGGTGTAGCCGTAGAGCACTGCGGGTTCTTCGATCGCCTGCCGGGCGCTGAGCTGCGTCAGCAGCTCGAGCTGGTAGGCGGAGCGATCGAGCTCGGGAACGAACTCGCGGATCGGCCGCAACTGGGCGATGTATTCGCTGCGCATCGAGATCAGGTAGCGCACCGGCAGCACCGCCCGCCGCCCGTCGCGACGCCGCTCGCCTGCCGCCGGCGCCTCGCGGCAGAGCGTTCGCAGTTCGTCGATGAACTCGATCCGCAGGCGCCAGTCGGGCATCTCCTGGCTGCTCGATGCATGCAGCGAGCCCGGGTCGACGAAGCGGGTAAACAACTCCTCGAACTGGTCGAAGAGCAGGACGAGGCAGAAACCGGGTCGCGCCGAGCCGTAGATGTGCAGCAGGT
>DDUX01000084.1:4596-9701 GCA_002345025.1 Candidatus Accumulibacter iunctus
ACTCTGCAGATCGAGACTGGATCGTAGCAGGCGGCAGATGTAGGGCGTCACCTTGCCGCCGTCGAGCGCCGGGTGATGGGCGCCGACCTCGTCGAGGAGGACCGGCGAGATCAGGCAGCGCTTGCGCGCGTCGTGTACCGGCAGGGCCCCCGGGTCGTCGTAGCGCGCCAGCAGCTCGTCGAGCGTCGGATCGTCGGCGGCGCCGAAGAGGCCGTCGAGCGCGCGGCGCAGGGCGAACGCTTCGGCCTCGGGTGGCGGGACGACGTACTGCAGGCAGGCGATCCGCGTCGCGCGGACGGGATCGTTCTGCGGCAGGATGCGTACCGGCGTCCAGCCGCGCTCCTCGAGCTGCGGGATCACCAGCGCGTTGAGCAGCGAGGTCTTGCCGGCGCCGGACTGCGCATGCAGCAGGCTCATGTGGGCCGAGAGGACGTGCGCGACGATCTGGTCGGCGGCTTCCCGGCGGCCGAAGAAGAAGGCTGCGTCCTCGACCTGGTAGCTCTCGGGGCCCTTGTACGGCTTGTACTGCTCGAGCAGCGGTGTCGTCACCGGACACCTCCGCGCAGTTCCTTGAGGAAGATCTCGCTGCGCATGTCGAGCATCTCGACACCGTAACGGGTCGTCGCCCAGTTGGCCAGTCGGCTCCAGGCGCGCAGCCCCATCTGGTGGCTGCAGTCGCGCTGGTCGCCGAGATCGCGCGGGTGCACGGCAAAGCGGCGGATCTGCCCGCGGCGGACGTCGAGGCACTCGCGCAGCAGGTAGTAGCTGAGGCGGAAATCCGGGTCGAGGATGCGGCTGCCGAGGCAGACGATCGGCGTGTTGGAGAGGATCTGTGCGATCTGCTCCGGCACCGCCTTGTGTGAGGGCGAGCGCGACACGGCTTCGTAGTACTGCTCGGTAGACAGCGTGAAGCTGTCGCGAACGTCGAGCGAACCGTGCAGCTTGTAGAGGATCGGTTCGCGCAGCTCGCCGAAGATGGCTGCCAGTTGCGCGGCATCGGGCGAGCCGGCGGCGGCCTGTTCGACGCTGACGCTGCGCGCGTCACACTCCTCGATCACGCGGTCCATGTCGTCCGGGCTGTCGAGCGGGAACGAGTGGTGATGGCCGTTGCGCTCGGTGACGCGGATGAAGCCGCCCGGGTTGATCTCGACCTGGTCGTAGAGGTTGATGTCGAGCCGTTTTCCCGAGGCCGACTGGACGAAGCGGGTGAAACCCATGCCGGCGCGCAGGAAGGCCTGCTCGATCGTCGTGTCGAGCACCGAGGTGATGACGAGGTGGCGGTAGCGCCGGCGTCCACGCCCGACGGGGCGGGCGCTCAGCTCGCGGAGCAGCAGCGCGAGTTCGGCGTAGGCTTCGGGAATCTCCAGGTGGCCCTCGCGCAGGATGCTCGCGACATCGGTCTGCAGGCGGTTCTCGTCGCTCTTGACGGCGTAGTAGTTGGCCGCGAGATCAAGCGAGGGGAGCATCCCCGGCGGCTCCTCACCGATCAGCTCGAGCGATCGCAGCAGCTTCTCGGTGATGTCACAGGGGGTAAGCGCGCCCATCAGTCCGCGACCGACGAAGAACGAGATGGCGTCGTCCTCGAGGTGTCCCTGCAGATAGGCAAGCGCCTCGCGGTTCGGGTCGGGCGGTTCGGGCGCCTTGGCGGCGGGCGCCGCCGCTTGCGCCGCGCGTGCGAAGCGCGGATGGACGCCAGTGATGCCGGCGACCAGACGTTCGAAGTTCGGCTGGTCGTCGAGTGAGCGCAGGAGGCAGAAGTCGAGGTTCTTGAGGAACAGCGGGATGCGCTCGTCCTTGACGTCGACGCCGGGCAAGGCAACGGGTACGACGCGCATCCTGCGGGCGGCGTTGCGGTTCAGCGCCGCCCGCACCTCCGGCGCCTGCCAGTTGCCCAGCCCTTTGCGACCGATGAAAACGACGCTGGTGTTGAGCTGGAGCAGCGCCTCCTCGAGCTTCTCCTGCCATGGGTCACCGGGTACGAGTTCCCAGCGGTCGAACCACACCTGCAGGTTGGCCTCGTCCCGCAGGCGCTCGGCGATCTGTGTCACCTCGTCCTCGTCCTCCCTGCTGTAGCTCAGGAAAGCGTCGTAGTTCATGGTTGATCCGCTCCTGACAAGGCGCCTACTGCCGGCGGCGGGGCTCGCCCCGGCGACCCCTGGCCGGGGCAGGGCGCCGGCCGCACGCTCGGGTTCCGTCGGTTCCCATGCCATTATTTAACAGTGTTATGGGCAGCGCAAGCAATGGCTGCGCTGCCGGGAGCGGTCGCCTGACAGTTCGCGCGGCGACCGGACTCAGAGACGTGCGACGAGCATCTGCAGCAGTTCGCTGTCGCTGAGGACGAGCGGATTGGTTTTCATGCTGCCGGCGCGGCTGGCGGCGACGATCCGCGGCAGATCGTCCTCGCCGATGCCGTAGGCGGCGAGGCGCGGCAGGTCGAGCTCGGTCTCCCAGCGGCGCAGCGTGTCGACGAGGAAGCGGCGTGCGTCGGGCCCGTTGAGGCCCTTCTGCATGGCAAAGCGGCGGCCGATCTCGGCGTACTTCGGCAGCGCCGGGTTGTCCGGTTCACGCGCTTCAAGGGCAGCGATGTTGCAGGCCGTCGCGCTCGCCACCAGCGTGCCGCAGACGACGCCATGCGGAATCGGAAAAAAGGCGCCAAGCGGCGAGGCGAGGCCATGCACGGCGCCGAGCCCGGTCTGCGCCAGGCAGATTCCCGAGCAGAGCGAGGCGTAGGCCATCTGCGAGCGAGCGGCTGCCGACTGCTGGCGATAGAGTGCCAGCAGCGAATCGCGGGCGGCCATGATCCCGGAGCGCGCCAGGGAATCGGTCAGCGGGTTCGCACGCGTCGACACGAAGGCTTCGAGAAGCTGCGTGAAGGCGTCGAGGCCGTCGGCGGCGATCAGCGCCGGCGGGCAGGTGGCCAGCAGATCGGGATCGACGATCGCCCACTCGGCAACCAGCCGCGCGTCGCGGAAGGACTTCTTGAAGCCGCCGGGTACCGTCAGGACGGCGTTCCTGGTCGCTTCGGAGCCGGTGCCGGCGGTCGTCGGAACGGCGATGAACGGGGTCGCCGTCCCGATGTAGGGCCGTTCTGGACCGACGCCTTCGAGATGCTCGAGGACCGAATTGCCGGGCCGAAGCAAGCCGGCGATGGCCTTCGCCGCGTCGAGCGCACTGCCGCCGCCGATGCCGATGACGCAATCCCATTGCGTTGCGCGCAGGGCGGCGACAGCGGCATCGACGAAGTCCGGCGATGGCTCGCCGGACACCCGCACCTGCTCCCAGTTCAGGCCGCGCTGCCGGAGCTGCGCGAAGAGCCGGCTGGCGCCATCCGACTCGACGAAGGAGCGCTGGCCGCTGACCAGCAGCAGGCGACGGCCATAGCCGGCGGCGATGCCGGGCAGCCGGTCGATGGCGCCGCTGCCGAACTCGATGCGCGGCAGGCGGGAGATCGAGAAGGGCAGGAAGCAGTCGCTCACGCCGGCAAGAGCCCGTTCATCGGCTCGCCGCGACGCGGCTCGGCCATCATCTCGGCGACGGCGTCGCGCCACGCGAGGTAGTGCGCCGTCTGCTTGTGGGCAGCGGCGTCGGCCGCCGAGGCGTAGGCTTCGTAGAGGATGAAGCGTGTCGGTTCTGCGGGAGCCTGCAGGACGTCGAAGCGGCGGTTGCCGGGCTCGGCGACCGAAGCTTCGTGGTTCGCCCGCGTGGCGGCGATGAAGGCATCGACCGACTGCGGCCGGACGCGGACATGGACGAGGGTGACGTGCATGATGACCTCCAGTGAAGTGACCCGGTGCTCTGCCGAGCGGCAGGATTCTACCGTCTACGCGCACGTCCAGGCCGCTGGCTGTCCCGGCGCGGGCCGCGCGCCGCACTGCCGATTGCCGCGACGGCTTGCACTGACGCCGGCGCCATCAGGCCCGGATCGCCTCGTCGAGGCTGATGTCGACCATCAGGTCGTTCGACAGATGTTCGAGGTCGCTGGTCAGTTGCTGGACGTCGAGCGCCGGCGAGGCCGTCAGTTCGGCGGTGGCGTGAAAGAGAATCCCGGCCGACATCGGCGCGCTGGCGGTGTAGGTGCTGAGATCCTCGACGTTGATCGCGTGCCGCGCCAGCACCTGCGACACTTCGCGGACGATGCCGATGCGGTCGTGGCCGACCAGCGAGAGCTTGAGCCGCCGGTTGCCGGCCGGCGCGGCCGGTGGCAGCGAGACTTCGCAACTGACGCGCAGGCCGGGCAGGGCGGCGAGGGCGGCTTCCAGTGCCGCGAGCTGCTCTTCGTCGACGCCGACGCAGACGATGCCGGCGAACTTGCCGGAGAGGTTCGACATGGATGATTCCAGCCAGTTGCCGTGGTGCCGACTGATGGCGGTGGCCAACTGTTCGACGAGGCCTGGGCGATCATCGCCGATGACGGTAAGAACCAGGGAGACGTTCATGAGGTGGGGCTCCGGGCACGGTGAGCCGCCATTCTACCGCGCCGCCCGGAGCGGGAGCTGGGGAGGAGCGGCTCGGGATGCGTGTTGGGGGGGAATCGAAGCCTGCGGCAGGCTGCGGATGCGGGCTGCAGCGAGGCCGAAGGCGTGTGCCGGGCGAGATCGGGGCGAGTCCGTGGACCGCGTGGCTGACCAGACCCTGAGCAGGGCGCGGTGCGGACGACTTGATCCTGGAAGGAGGGCGGGAGGAGTGAAGATCCTGTTCGTCGAGGCGCTGGCAGAAGAGCAGGCGTTGCATCTGCAGGCATCGGGGTCGGCCGTCGTCTGCGGCGATCGGCTGACGAAGCGCTTGGCGACGGCAGCGCATGTCGCTAAACTGCGATTTCCCGGAACCTGGAATCAACCGGCGCCTTGCAGCCGGCGCATAATTTGCGGAGCCCATCGCAGATGCATCGTTCCCTCATCGTTCTGCCCGATGACACGGGCCAGCCGATCGTCGACGCCATCGACGCGGCCCGGAAATCGATCCGGATCAAGATGTTCCTATTTTCCGATCCGTCGCTGCTGGCGGCAGTTGTTGCGGCGCAGCAACGCGGGGTCAGCGTGCGGGTGATGCTGAACCCGGCGCGCCGCAGTGGCGAGAGCGAAAACAAGGCGAGCCGCAAGATGCTC
>DDUX01000084.1:10028-39879 GCA_002345025.1 Candidatus Accumulibacter iunctus
ACGGCTTTCGTACACTCGCTCAACTGGGAAACGAAGAATCTCACCGTGACGCGCGATTACGCGGTGGTCACCTCGCACCGCCACGAGGTGGATGAAATCATCCAGTGTTTCGATGCCGACTGGGCGCGCGAGAAGTTCGATCCGGGCGAGGAGTCGCACCTGATCTGGTGCAACATCAACGGTCGCAACCGCCTTGCGCGTTTCATCGACGCCGCCAGCGAGTCGCTTTTTCTGCAGAACGAGCGCTATCAGGACGAGGTGATCATCGAGCGGCTGGTGCGCGCCACGCGCCGCGGCGTCAAGCTGCGCGTCCTGGCACGGCCGATGCACTTCCTCAAGGCAGGAAAACTGGTCGAGGGCGTCGAGGGATTGCGCATCCTCGTGGACCTCGGCGCCAAGGTGCATCGGCTCAAGGGACTCAAGCTGCATGCGAAGATGATGCTCGCCGACGGCAAGCGGGCGATCATCGGCTCGATCAACCTTGCTCCCGGCAGCTTCGACAGCCGCCGCGAACTCGCCATCGATGTTCACGACGAGGCGGTCGTCAGCCGGCTGAAAGAGGTCGCCGAGCATGACTGGCACAACTCCCGGCCGCTCGATCTGTCGGACGAAGGCCTGCTCGCCGACCTCGCCGAGGACGAACCCGAGGTGGCGGAGATGCTTGCCCTGGAAGCTCCGCACGCCGCCCCGGCCGAGCACAGCCGGCGCGGCAGCGACCGGGGGCAAGAAGCGCATGCCGGGCACAACGGGCATGCAGTGCACAACGGGCACAGGCATCACGAGAGCTAGCGACCGCCGCCGCTGAAGGCGGCGGCAAAGCGGCAGGGGGAATGATCGCCATGCCGGAGTCCGTACAACAGTCAAGCAGGAGAGAACGCTGATGAGCAATCTGATCGTAGTTGCTTACGATGACCCGTTCCGGGCGGAGGAAGTCCGCACCAAGCTGCGCAAGCTGCAGCAGGACTACCTGCTCGACCTCGAGGACGCCGTGGTGGCGGTAAAGGACGACAAGGGCAAGGTCAAGCTGCACCAGATGTACAACCTGACGGCCAGTGGCGCGCTCAGCGGTGGCTTCTGGGGAACGCTGATCGGTCTCATCTTCATGAATCCGCTGCTCGGACTGGCGGTCGGCGCGGGTGCCGGTGCCGTCAGCGGAGCGCTCGCCGACGTCGGCATCAACGACGATTTCATGAAGGATCTGGCAGCAACCTTCAAGGAAGGCAGCTCGGTGCTCTTCGTGCTCGTCCGCAAGGCAACTCCCGACAAGGTGCTCGACGAGTTGCAGGGCACCGGTGGCAAGCTCATCAAGACCTCGCTGACGCACGAGGAGGAAGCCAAGCTGCAGGCCGTTCTCGACAACGTGCAGGCGCCGGCGGGCAGCGATAGCTGAAGCGGCTACGCCGGCTGCTGCCGAGGGAGAGGATCATGGGCAGGCGCCACTTTCTGCTGGCCGGTTTGCTGATCGCGACGCTGGCAGCGGCACAGCCGGTGTACGAAAGCCGTGACCGGGCCGGCCCGGTTTTCTCGGACATGCCGAGTCCAGGTGCCCGCGAGGTGCCTCTGCCGCCGGTCAACGTGATGGATTCGCCGGCGTCGGCAGCGACACCGGCAGCCGCACAGCCGCGAGCGGCGGCGGCGGCGTACGCCAGACTGGCGATCATGCAGCCGGAGGACGGCGGCACGGTGCATTCAAACACCGGCCAGTTTGCCGTTGCGCTGGCGCTCGAGCCGCCATTGCAGATCGATCGGGGTGACGCCATCGCCGTCCGCGTCGACGGGACGCCGCTGGCCGAGCGGCGGACGACGCTGCAGTTCGACATCACTACCGATGAGTGGCAGCAGGCGGCAGGCGATCAGGTCGAGCATGCGCTCGAGGTGGCGGTCGTCGATCGGGCGGGGAACGCACTGCTGGTCGCCGCGCCGGTGCGCTTCTACGTGCATCGTGCGAGCCGGCGCAATTGACGCCGTCGCTGCTGTCGACCGCCCGGCGAAGACGACGATGCGTCGCGCCGCCGGATTGGCGGCGCTTGACGAAACCAGCGAGGTCGCGCGATGAGGATTGCCTACCTCGAGGATGAGCCCGAGCTTGCCGCGACGGTCTGCGACTGGCTTCGCGCGGCGGCGTGGGAGGTCGAGTGCTTCGACAGCGGACTGAGGTGCGTGCAGGCGGTCGAGGGTCGTCCCTTCGACCTCTGTCTGTTCGACTGGATGGTGCCCGACCTCTCCGGCCTGGAAGTCATGGCGCGCCTGCAGATCAAGCTGCGGCGATCGATGCCGCCGGTGGTCTTCACCACCGGTCGCGACAGCGAGGAAGACATCGTCGCGGTGCTGCGAGCGGGTGCTGACGACTATCTCGTCAAACCCTTGTCGCGGCCGCTGCTGCTGGCTCGCCTCGAAGTCGTGGCGCGCCGCCAGGGCGGGGTCGCCGGAGCCTCTCTGAAGCAGGACTTCGGCCGCCTGTCCGTCGATCATGGGCGGCGCCAGATCGTCCTCGATGGCTCGCTCGTGACGCTGACCGAGCGCGAGACCGATCTGGCGCTATACCTGCTGCAGAACGTCGGCCGCGTCCTCACTCGGGAGCAACTGCTGCTGGTGGTCTGGGCAGTAAACCCGCAGGTCGATACACGCACGATCGACGTGCACGCGAGCAGTCTGCGGCGCAAGCTCCGTTTGACCCCGGAGTTCGGCTGGCGGCTGTCGTCGATCTACGGCCATGGCTACCGCCTCGAGCGGGAAAGGAAGGATTCGTGAAGGCCCTCGGTTGGCGGCAGTTGTTCTCTGGCCTGCTGGCCGTTCTCGCCCTGTCGTTCTGGCCGGCGGCAGCAGCGGAGTTGCGCGATCAGGCGCCGGTCTGGAGGTACACCGTCCGGCCCGGGGATACGCTGATCAGCATCGGCGAGCGCTATCTCGTCAATCCCCGACAGTGGCCGACGGTGCAGCGGGACAACGAGGTCGAGGATCCCTACCGCCTGCTGCCCGGGACCGTGCTGCGCATCCCGGCTGCCATGTTGCGCCGGGCACCCGCGGCGGCGACGATCGAAAGCAGCAGCGGCCGCGTCCGCTGGCGCGCTGCCGGCGGCAGGGAATGGCAGGAGGCGGCCAGCGGGCAGGTGCTGCCGGTCGGCAGCAGCGTCGAAACGCTGGACGACAGCAGTGCTTTGTTGCGCCTGGCCGACGGCAGTGGGATTCTCCTGTCGGCCGGCTCGCAGCTCGTGCTCGACGCTCTCAGCGTCTATGCCGGAGGCCTGATGGTCGATTCGCGGCTGCGCCTGCAAAGCGGCCAGGGCGAGATCAGGGCCAATCCGGCGCGGGCAGTGAACCACAATCTGCGGATCCAGACGCCGTCGGCGCAGGTGGTGGTTCGTGGTACACGCTTTCGCGTCGGCGTCGACAGCGAGACGACCCGCGAGGAGACCCTGGCTGGCGTCGTCGCCGTGAACTCCGGCCGTGGCAGCGTGCGTGTCACACCGGGGCGGGGAACGATCGTCCGTCCCGGGCAGGCGCCGCTGCAACCGGTGCGACTCCTCCCGGCGCCTGCGGTGGCCGGTCTGCCGGATCGCTTCGAGCATCTGCCGCTGCGCTTTCCGCTGCCGCAGATGGCAGGCGCGCAAGCCTGGCTGGGCGAAATTGCCAGCGATGCCGCCTTTGACCGCCTGCTGCTCAGCCGCAGTGGCTCGGGCGCGGCCCTGAGTTTTGCCGACCTGGCGAACGGCAGCTATGTCCTGCGGCTGCGCGCGATCGATGAGCGTGGGCTACAGGGGCTCGATGCGCTGCACCGCTTCGTCGTCTTTGCGCGGCCGTTCGCCCCCGTCCTGAACCGTCCGGGCGACGCGGCAACGATCCGCAGTGCGCGGCCGACCTTCAGCTGGACGGAGGTGGTCGGCAGTTCCCGCTATCGGGTGCAGGTCGCGGCAGCGGCGGACTTCGCCGATCCGCTGCACGACGACGCCACTGAGCAGGGGCGCTGGGAGCCGCCGGTGGACCTGCCGGTCGGCAGCCTCCACTGGCGCGCTGCGAGCATCGACGCCAACGGTGAGCAGGGGCCGTGGAGCGTCGTCGCCACCGTCAGCTACACGCCGGGCCTGGTGGAAGTCGATGTCGGCCGGGCGGCGGTCGAGCTGCGGTCGGAGTCGCTGCGCCTGAATCTGCCGCCACCGCCTGACGGCCTGGTCTACGAGGCGATCCTGTCGGCGGCGGCCGACCTGGGTTCGCCGCTGGCCGAAGCGCAGTCGGACGACGGCAGTCTGGATTTGCCGCGTCCCGATGCCGGCACCTGGTATCTCGGTGTGCGGCTGGTCGATCGCCGCGAGAACATGCCCGGCCCGCTGGCGATCCGCAAGCTCGAGGTGCCACCCGGTCGGCTGTGGCTGCTGCTTCTGCTGTTGCCGCTGCTCGCGCTCTGAGCCGCGGCCATGAGCCGGTTGGCGACGGCTGAGCGCATCGCAGCGGCAGCACGCATCTGGCGCAACGAGGCGCTGCGCGTCGCTATGCTGCTGGCGCTGGTCGCCGTCGCGGTGAGCGCCAGCGGAATGCTGGTGCGGGTGGACCACCTGCTGTTCGATGTCGGGCAGCGTCTGAACTGGCGTCCGGCAGCGACCGATGAGGTGCTGATCGTCGCCATCGACGAGGACAGCCTCGACCAGCTTGGTCACTGGCCGTGGCCGCGAGATCGGCACGCCAGGCTGCTGCGCTTGCTGTGTGCTGCCCGGCCGGCGGCGATCGGCATCGACATCGCTTTCAGCGAACCGGCGGGCGATCGGCACACGGATCGCGAGCTGGCGGAAGCGCTGGCGGCATGCGGCAACGTCGTCTTGCCACTGGTCGTCGAAGTGACCCGCAACGGTGGGCAACTGCTCGAAACGCCGCCGATTCTACCTTTGGCAGCGGCCGCCGCGGGGCTTGGCAGGATCGGTGTCCGCCTCGGGGAGGACGGCATCGCCCGTGCCGTGGACCTGCGCGAGGGGCTTGGCGCGGCGACCTGGCCGCTGCTCGCCGAGGAAGTACTGCGCGTTGCCCGCAGGCTGCCGGCGGCAGCGGCAGCGCCTTTGCCGGCAGCGGCCGCTGCGGCGGACCGGCAGGCAGCAGAGGTGCCTGCCGCGCTCAGCCACCTCCTCCTGCGCGAGGACCTCCGGCGCATCAGGTTCGCCGGCCCGCCGGGCACCTTGCCAAGAATTCCCTACGCCAGCCTGCTGCAGGGGAACGTTCCGCCCGAGTTGGTCGCCGGCCGTATCGTTCTCATCGGGGTCACCGCCACCGGGCTCGGTGACTTCGTGCCGACGCCGGTGTCGGCAGAGTCGCAGCCGATGCCGGGGGTCGAGGTGCTCGCGAACGTCCTCCTGGCAATGCGTGACGGGCAGCTGATTCGCGATCTGCCGCGGCTGCCGGCGCTTCTGCTGGCGGCGTTCCTGGCCGGCGTGCCGATGCTCTGGCTGCCGCGCCTGATGCCGCTGCCGGGCCTGCTGCTGAGCACCACCTGGGTGCTCGCTCTCGGACTGGCCTGCGCGTTGCTGCCAATGCTGTGCAACTGGTGGTTCGCGCCGAGTGGCGCCCTGCTTGCCGGCCTCTTTGCCTTCCCCGTCTGGGGGTGGCGACGGCTGGAGGCGGCACGGCGCCATCTCGACGAGGAGTTGCGGCAGTTGCAGGCGACTCTGCCCGCAAGCCGGGGCGTCGGTGTCGTTGCGGACGAGATCGGTCGTCTCGGTTTCGAGCAGCGGATCGCTCTGGTGCAGACGGCGCAGGCGAGGATGCGGACGCTCGCGGCCGAGCGGAGCGAAACGCTGGCATTCATCTCGCACGATCTGCGCGCGCCGTTGGCGAACGCGGTCGACCAGCTCGAGAGCGCCGGGGGCGCCGATGCCCGGCGCCTGCTGCCGCAGTTGCGACGCGCTCTCGGCATGGCGCAGTCGTTCCTCTGGCTGGCCCGGGCCGAGGCACTCGACACCCGCCAGATGCGGCCGCTGGATCTCGCCTTCCTGCTGCACCAGGCGACCGACGAGGTCTACGCAGTGGCGGCGCAGCGACAGTTGCAGTTGCGGCGAGAGATTCCCGACGCGGTCGTGTGGGTCGTCGGCGACTTCGAGGCGATCGAGCGCAGCGCCATCAACCTGCTCGACAACGCGCTGCGGCACGCCCCGGCGGGCAGCGAAGTCGGCATCGGAGTGCAGCGACTGCCGGCTGAGGCGCTTCGCTTCTGGGTGGACAATGAAGGCGCGGAACCGGGCGCGGCGCAGCGTGCGCGCCTTTTCAGGCGCTTCAGCCGCGGGGACGGCGCGCGCAGCGGCGCCGGTGCCGGCCTCGGGCTCTATTTCGTCCGCACGGTTGCCGAACGCCATGGCGGTGCTGCGGGAGTCGACCATGCCGCCGGCAGGATCAGATTCTGGGTCGCGCTGCCGGCTGCCGCCGATCCGCCTCCCGAAGCGGGCGGCCCGAACGTCTGAGCGGCACGTTTTTTTGGTAAGCTGTTGCGATGCGCATCGTCCAGCTCTCGGATCTCCACTTGAGCAGCCAGCCGCTCTACGGCGTGGTCGATACGCTTGCTGCCCTGCAGCTCGCGCTGCGGCGCGTGGTTGCGTCGCCGGCACCGGATCTGCTGCTGCTCACCGGTGACCTGACGAGCGCCGGTGGCGGCGAAGAGTACGCCCTGCTGCGCTCGCTGCTCGCGGTGTTGCCGTTTCCCTGCGCCCTGCTGCCGGGCAATCATGACGACCGCGACAGACTGCGCGCCGTGTTTCCCGGGCAGGCCTGGGCAGCAGCGCCGCTTTGCTGCCAGCGGCTCGACTTCGACGGCGGCACGCTACTGCTTCTCGACAGCATCGTTCCAGGCGAGGAGTGGGGTGAAGTGGCGGCGCCACAGATCGACTGGCTTGAGGCGGCGTGTCCGCAGCGGCGGCCGGTGTTGCTCGCCCTGCACCATCCGCCGTTCAACGTCGGCATCGCCGGGATGGACCGCATCCGCTGCCGTGGTGAGGCGCTGCTGGCGGCCTGGCTGGCGCGACACGAGCAGGTCGAGGCGATGCTTTGCGGGCACGTGCATCGTTTCGTCAGCACCACTTTTGCCGGTCGGCCGGCCATCGTCGCACCGTCGCCGGCACACCAGATCGCGCTGCAGGACGGGCCACTGGCCTACACGCTCGAACCGGGCGGCTATCTGCTGCACGACTGGTCGCCGGGCGAGCGCCTGTGCAGCCACTATCTGCCGGTGGCGACGAGCCTGACGCAGTGCTACGGCGACGGCTAGGCGAGTGGCTGCCCGCACCAGTCCCGCCCGTTGCCGGGCGGTGATCCGCTAACGATCCGGGGGAGGTGGTCGATGGGAAAGGAAGTGGCAGGCAGCGGCTGCACGGCGAACGACTTCGAGGGCTTTCGGCGGCGGCTGGAAGAGGAAACCCGGCACGCCCACGCGGCCTACTTCCGTGGCGCTTTCGCCGAAGACGCCCTGGTCGCCGGCTTCGAGCTCGAGGCTTGGCTGATCGGCAGCAACCTTCTCCCGGTACCACGCAACGTGACGTTCCTGGAGCGCCTGAACAGCCCGCTGGTGGTTCCCGAGCTGTCGCGCTTCAACGTCGAACTCAATGGTACGCCACAACCGCTGCGGGGGACGGCGCTGTCGCAACTCGAGAACGAGCTCACCGCCACCTGGCAGAACTGTCAGCGCGTCGCCGCCGACGACGACAGCTCGCTGGTCGCCATTGGCACGCTGCCGACGCTGCGCGAGGACGATCTGTCGCTGAGCAACATGTCGCCGGCGCGGCGCTACGCGATTCTCAACGAGCAGATCTTCCGGCTGCGCGGCGGGTGTCCGCTGAGCCTGAACATCGCCGGCATCGACAACCTGTCGACGACCCACAGCGACGTCATGCTGGAAGCGGCGACGACTTCCTTTCAGGTGCATCTGCAGGTGCCCGCAGGCGAGGCCGCCCGCGCCTACAACGCCTCGCTGATCCTGGCCGCGCCACTGGTCGCGCTGGCTGCCAATTCACCCTTCCTTTTCGAGCGCGCACTGTGGCACGAAACGCGGGTGCCGCTCTTCGAGCAGGCTGTCGATTGCTGCGATCCGGGCTGTCCGCAGCACATGCGCGTCACCTTCGGTTCGGGTTACCTGATTGGCGACCCGACCGCCGGCTTCGCCGAGAATCTCGCGAGCTACACGGTGCTGCTGCCCTTCGAGATCCCTGGGCCAGTCGACTCCTACGCGCATCTGCGTCTGCACAACGGCACCATCTGGCGCTGGAGCAGGATGCTCATCGGCTTCGACGAGAGCGGCCGGCCACACTTGCGCGTTGAGCAACGGGTGATGCCCGCCGGGCCGAGCATCGTGGACATGATTGCCAACGCCGCCTTCTACTACGGCACGGTCTTCATGCTGACGAGGCAGACGCTGGCTCCCGAGGCGCAGATCTCCTTCGCCCAGGCGCGCGAGAACTTCTATCTCGCCGCACGCTACGGCCTCGACGCGCAACTGCTCTGGTTCGGGGGCCGGCGAGCGTCGGCTGCGGAACTGCTCGAAGATCTGCTGCTGCCGCTGGCGCGTGCCGGTCTCGAGCGACTCGATCTGTCCACTGCCGATGTCGCGCGTTACATGGAGGTGATCGCCGGCCGTCTGCGCAGCCGACGCAACGGTGCCGCCTGGCAGTTGGCGCATCACGCCCGACACCGCGACTTCGCCCGGCTTACCGCCGATTATCTCCATCACCAGCGCCAACTCATGCCGGTGCATGAGTGGCCGATCTGAGCTGCAAGCCTGATGCTGACCGTCCTCGACACCTTGCCCGAACGTTTCCTCGATTCCCCCGCCCGCGAGCTGCATCAGCTCTTTTCCGGGCCGACGCTGATCCATCTCCCCGGACGCCGACAGCCGGCCCTCTTCGTTTCGGTGCTGCTGCACGGCAACGAGGACAGCGGCGTCGTCGCACTGCAGCGGCTGCTGCGCCGCAACGGCAGGCGCGTGCTGCCGCGGGCACTGTCGATCCTCGTCGGCAACGTCACGGCTGCGCGCGCGGGACTGCGGCGGCTTGACGGACAACCCGACTACAACCGCGTCTGGCCAGGCGGTCAGGGATACGCCGATTCGCCGGAAACCGCGGCTATGGGCGAGGTGCACCGCGTGATGCAGGAGCGGGGCGTTTTCGCCAGCATTGACATCCACAACAACACAGGCCTCAACCCGCACTACGGCGTCGTCAACCGGCTGGACCAGGCGGTTCTCCATCTCGCCCTGCTTTTTTCGCGCACGGTCGTCTGGTTTCGCGGTCTCGCCGGTACCCAGACGACGTCCTTCTCGCCGTTCTGTCCGGCACTGACGGTGGAATGCGGCAAACCGGGCTGGGACGCGAACGCCGAACACGCGGCACGCTTCGTCGAAGCCTGCCTGCACCTGTCGCAGTTTCCGGCGCACGACGTGCACGAGCGCGACATCGATCTCTATCACACGCTGGCCACCGTGCGCGTGCCGAGTGCGGTCTCGTTCGGTTTCGGTGACTCGCTGGCCGACATCGACTTCGATCCGCAACTCGACCACATGAACTTCCGTGCGCTCGAGCCGGGAACGGTCTTTGGTCAGACCCGCTTGCCGATGCCGATCGGCGTCGTCGACGAAAGCGGCAGCGACGTCGCCGGCGACTTCTTCGCCTGCGAGGACGGCCGCATCACTCTGCAGCGGGCAGCGACGCCGGCGATGCTGACGCTCGACGAGAAGGTCGTCCGCCAGGACTGCCTGTGCTATCTGATGGATCGTCTGCCGCTGCCACGTCGTCAGCCGCAGGAGAGCGCACTCTGCGCCAGCGCCTGACGCGCGGCTGAGAGGAGCGGCTGGTCGGTCGCGCCATCGCTGCTGCGCGCTGCCGCCTGCCAGTCGGCGATGAGGATGCTGGCGGCACTGCCGGTGAGGATCGAGCAGGGCAGGCGCCGCCCGTGCCGACCGGCGAGCTGCAGCAGTTGGCGATCGCGCGTCAGCAGCAGATCGGCACGGCAACGCCGGGCGAGGAGCAGGAACTTCTGATCGTCGGCATCACGGCAGCGTGGCAGCACATCGTCGTCGCAGCCGTCGCCGTCGCCATTCTCGTCGCAGGTGACGACGAAGCGCTGGTACTCGTCGAGCAGCGCCCGCTGTGCCGCCGCCGTCAGGCGAAAATGCGGATAGGCACTGACCCGTTGCAGTTCGGCGAGACAGTCGCGATCGGTGAAGCAGTGCAGCCTGCCACCGTCGATCGCCTGCCGCAGGCTGTGCAGCTGCGGGTTGCCGTAGTGCAGCAGGTCGAGAACGATGTTGGTGTCGAGGACCGCGCGCACGGCTGCTCAGTCCACCTGCAGTTCGCTGACGACACGGTCGGCGATCGCCAGGCAGGCGGTAAGGCCGGGCGACTCGATGCCGAACAGGTTGACGAGGCCGGGAACGCCGTGCTGTGCCGGCCCCTGGATCAGGAAATCGGCGGCGGGCTCACCCGCGCCGGCGAGTTTCGGACGGATGCCGGCGTGGGCTGGCTGCAGGGCGGTCGTTGGCAGCCGTGGCCAGTAGCGGCGGATTTCGGTCGCGAAGGCGTCCGCCCGCCCATCACGCACGCCGTAGTCGAAATTGCCGAGCGGTACGCCGGGCAGCGGGTCGGGCAGCCACTCGACATCGGGGCCGAAGCGCGCCTGGCCGGCGAGGTCGAGCGTCAAATGGATGCCGAGGCCGCCCGGCTCCGGTAGCGGGTAGATCAGCCGCGAGAACGGAGCGCGGCTCGTGAGCGCGTAGTAGTTGCCCTTGGCGTGGTGCGTTGCCGGCAGCGCCGCCGCCGGGAAGCCGGCGAGCGACGCGGCAACGTCGGTCGCCCAGAGACCGGCAGCATTGATCACCAGTGCGCTGCGCAGGCGCAGGCTTTCGTCACCGCCGCATTCGAGGACGATACCGGCCGCTTCGATCAGGCCGCCACGCAACGGGCTGCGGCGGGCGAGGACGGCACCGGCGCGCTCGGCGTCGCCGAGCAGGGCCAGCATCAGGCCGTGACTGTCGACGATGCCGGTGGACGGGGAGAGCAGGGCTGCCGTGCACGCCAGTTCGGGCTCGAGCGCATGGGCCTCGGCGGCACTCAGCCAGCGCAGGTCGTCGATGCCGTTCGCCTCGCCCTGCCTGTGCAGCGCTGCCAGTCGCTCTTCGTCGGCGCTGGCGGTGGCGACGATCAACTTGCCGCAACGCCGGTGGTTGACGGCGTGCGAACGGCAGAAGTCGTAGAGCTGCCGCCGCCCGGCAACGCACAGCGCCGCTTTCAGCGAGCCGCCGGGGTAGTAGAGGCCGGCATGGATCACTTCGCTGTTGCGCGAGCTGGTCTCGTGGCCGAAGCTCTCGTTGCGTTCGAGAATCAGCGTCTCGATTCCTCGCCTGGCGAGCAGGCGCGCGCAGGCGAGCCCGATGACCCCAGCACCGATGACCGCTGCGCCGACATGTTCCATGATCGATCCGCAGGAGAAAGGGCGCATTGTATACGCTGCGTCGCCGTCGCCGTCGCTGTGGCGGCGGCACGATGAGCGCGGCTTTGCTTCGCCGGCCGTCAGTCGCCAACGGTCATGACTTTCGACACACCCCTGATGCTGAAAGTCATGACCGTTTCCCTCATACCCGGCCCTTCTCCCGCGCACGGGGGAAGGGAGATTCGCGAGTCGCTGACGCGACTTTCAAAGTAAACTGGCGGTCATCGCTGCAGCCGCCCATCCCAGACCAGCAGACATGAACGAGCCCGGCACCGCAAGCCACGACCAGATCATCGCCAGCACGCGCCACTGGCTCGAGCAGGCGGTGATCGGGCTGAACCTCTGCCCGTTTGCCAAGGGCGTTCACGCCAAGGGGCAGATCCGCTACGCGCTGAGTACGGCGCGCGACGAAGAAACGCTGCTTGCCGATCTGCAGCGCGAGTTGCTGGCTTTGTGCGCGACGCCTGCCGAGGAAGTCGACACGACGCTGCTGATCCATCCCTGGGTGCTGCGCGATTTTGCCGACTTCGTCCGCTTCCTCGATCTGGTCGAGGTGGTGCTGCGCACGCATCGCCTGCAGGGCGTGCTGCAGGTAGCCAGCTTTCACCCCGACTACGTGTTCGCCGACAGCGCTGCGGACGACATCACCAATCACACCAATCGCTCGCCTTTTCCAACGCTGCACCTGCTGCGCGAGGCCAGTCTCGACCGCGCGGTGGCGGCCTTTCCCGACGCCGCGACGATCTATGAGCGCAATCTGCAGACCCTGCGGCAACTCGGTGACGCGGGCTGGCAGGCGCTGCGGATCGGTGCGCTGCCGCCGACGAAGGAGTAGGAGCCGATGCCCGAGCTGCAGGCACGAGTCGAACTGCGTGAGGATGAGGTCGAGATCGCCGCCATACGCGCGCAGGGTGCCGGCGGACAGAACGTGAACAAGGTTGCCAACGCGGTTCATCTGCGTTTCGACATCGCCGCCTCGTCGCTGCCCGACGACCTCAAGCAGCGGCTGCTGCGCTGGCGCGACCAGCGGATCAGTGCCGAAGGCGTGGTGATCATCAAGGCGCAGGCGCACCGCAGTCTCGAGCGCAATCGCGTCGATGCACTGTGCCGCCTGCGTGAGCTGCTTGCCCGCGCGGCCCTTGTTCCAACGCCGCGGCGGCCAACGCGGCCAACCGGCGGTTCGCAGTTGCGGCGGCTGGAGAGCAAGCGGCAACGCGGTACGGTGAAACTGCTGCGCGCACGCGTCAGCGATGACTAGGCGCGCAGCTCTGCCTGCCGCACCGGTGGTGAGCGGCACGACTAACGGTCATGGCTTTCGACACACCCCTGATGATGAAAGTCATGACCGTTTCCCTCATCCCCGGCCCTTCCCCCGCGCACGGGAGAAGGGAGATTCGCGAGTCGCTGACGCGACTTTCACATTAACCTCGATTTCGAACTGCGGCATCAGGCGATCATCGAGCGCTTCGGCCGCTATCCGCACCGCAACGCAGTGCTTGGCCGGCAGTCGACGGCAGCCGAAACCGAGTTCCTCAAGACACCAGGGTCGGCCTTCTAGGCGGCTGCAGGGGAGACACCATGGCCCATCAGGACAGCTTCGACATCCACAGCCGCGGTCGCGGCACGATCGAGATAACCGCCGAGGTCGGGCGGATCGTACGCGCCGCCGGAGTGGCGACCGGCATCGCGCATGTTTTCGTGCTGCACACGAGCTGCTCGCTGGTGTTGACCGAGAACGCCGATCCCTCGGTGCGGCGCGATCTGGAAACGCTGGCGGCGAGATGGGCGCCCGACGCTGATCCGGCGTATCAGCACGACAACGAGGGGGATGACGACATGGCGGCGCACGGACGCAGCATCCTCGCCGGCGTAGCGCTGACCGTACCGGTGAGCAACGGCGCTTTGCGCCTGGGAACGTGGCAGGGAATCTACCTCTGGGAGCACCGGACGATCGCCCACCGGCGGCGCGTCGTCGTCACGGTCGTCGGCTGACGACGCGGGTGGCGGCAGCGAGCCGGCGGGATTCTTGCTAGACTCGCCGCTCGCGGTGGCAGGCAGCCGGCCGGCGATGCCGCTGCAACGGGCAGGAAGGGCCGCAGGCCCCGGCCGCGTTGCCGCACACTCCGCTCACATCCGTCGCGGCACCGGCGCTTCGCGGGTCGTTGCCGCGACCTCTAACGCACGGAAGGGAATGCAATGAGAATCGGATTCATCGGTCTCGGAATCATGGGGCGCCCGATGGCGCTCAACCTGTTGCGCGGCGGACATCAGCTCGCGGTCTGGGCACGCCGGGCGGAATCGATGCAGCCGTTGCTCGACGCCGGCGCGGCCACTGCCGCCAGTCCGGCCGCGCTGGCGGCGGAGGCTGAGCTGGTGATCTCGATGGTGGCCGATGCGCCCGATGTCGAGCAGGTGATGCTCGGCGAGAACGGGGTGGCGAGCGGCGGCCGGGCGGGACTGGTGGCCGTGGACATGAGCACGATCCGGCCGGCGGCAGCGCGCGCCATCGCCAGCCGGCTGCTGGCAAGCGGAATCGATTTCCTCGACGCGCCGGTTTCCGGCGGCGAGGTCGGTGCGGTTGCCGCAACATTGTCGATCATGGTCGGTGGCAGCGCTGCCGCTTTCGCCGTTGCGCATCCAGCCTTCGGCTGCATGGGCCGCAACATCGTCCATGTCGGTGACTCCGGCGCCGGGCAGGTGGCGAAGGCGGCCAACCAGATCGTCACCGGCGTCGGCGTCCTGACGGTCGCCGAGGCACTCAACTTCGCCGCCAGGAGTGGCGTCGACCCGGCCCGCGTGCGCGAGGCCCTGCTTGGTGGCTTCGCCTACTCGAAAATCCTCGAGAACCACGGACAACGAATGCTCGAACGCAACTTCAAGCCTGGGTTCAAGTCCTGGATGCACCAGAAGGACATGAACATCGTCATGCAGAGCGCACACGAACTCGGCTTGTGCCTGCCGGTTTCGGCGGCGACGGCGCAGATGTTCAACGCCATGGTCGGCTCGGGGCTTGGCGAGGAGGATTCGATTGCCATCCTCAAGCTGCTCGAGCGCCTGTCGGGGGGAGAGGGCTGATGCGGCTCGGCTTCATCGGCTGCGGCGTGATGGGGCGACCGATGGCGCTGCACCTGTTGCGCGCCGGGTACCGGCTCGCCGTCTGGGCGCGCCGGCGCGAAGCCGCGCAGCCGCTGCTGGCGGCCGGTGCGCTCGCCTGCGCCAGCCCGGCGGCGGTTGCCGGCGAGGCCGAGGTGGTGTTCACGGTCGTCACTGCCGACGCGGACGTCGAGCAGCTTGCCTTTGCTGGCGGAGGGTTGGCAGATGGATTCGCCGCCGGCTCGATCCTGGTCGACATGAGCACCATCGCGCCGCAGACGGCGCGCTCGATCGCCAGGCGTCTGGCGGCGCAGGGCGTCGACCTGCTCGATGCGCCGGTCTCCGGCGGTGGGCAGGGTGCGATCGCGGCCAGCCTGTCGATCATGGTCGGCGGCAAGGCGGCGGTGCTCGAGCGCGTGCGGCCACTGTTCGAGCTCCTTGGCCGTACGATCGTGCACGTTGGCGACCATGGCGCAGGACAGGTGGCGAAGGCCTGCAACCAGATGGTGATGGTGGCGACGATCCAGGCGGTTGCCGAAGCCCTGCATCTGAGCCGCGCTGCCGGTGTCGATCCGGAGCGGGTGCAGCAGGCGCTGGCTGGCGGTTCAGCGGGCAGTCGCGTGCTGCAGCTGATGGGCGGCCGGATGGTCGCGCGCGACTTCGCCGCCGGTGTCGAGGCGCGCCTGCATCACAAGGATTACGCGGTGCTGATCGCCGAGGCGCAGCGTCTCGGACTGCCCCTGCCCGTCTCGGCGCAGGTCTGCCAGCAACTCAACGCGCTGATGGCGATGGGCTGGGGGCGCTGCGACACCGCCACGCTGCTGCGCGTTCTCGAAGCGGGGCGGGCGCCGCAGACCGGCGACTGAAGCCTCGCCGGGGAATGGCCGGCGGCGGCAGGCCGGTGCCTGCGGCCGGCCTACTTGTCGACGAAGGCGCGCTCGATCACGTAGTCACCCTGCGCGCCAATGTAGGGTGAGACGCGGAAGCCCCGTGCGTCGAGCAGCGCGCAGCAGTCCTTGATCATCGCCGGGCTGCCGCAGACCATCGCCCGGTCGCGCGCCGGGTCGAGCGGCGGCAGGCCGATGTCGGCGAAGAGGCGGCCGCTGTCGATCAGCTGCGTGATCCGGCCCTGATGGCGAAAGGCTTCGCGGGTGACGGCAGGATAGTAGATCAGCTTGTCGCGTAACAGCTCGCCGAAGAACTCGTGCCGCGGCAGGTCTTCACTGATGAAGCGGTGGTAGGCCAGATCTTCGATCCAGCGCACGCCGTGGATCAGCACGACCTTCTCGAAGCGCTCGTAGGTCTCGGGATCCTGGATCAGGCTGATGAACGGCGCCAGCCCGGTGCCGGTGGCCAGCAGGTAGAGGTTCTGGCCAGGACGCAGGTCACGCAGCACCAGCGTGCCGGTCGGCTTGCGGCTGACGACGACCTCGTCGCCGACCTCCAGGTGCTGCAGCCGGGAAGTCAGCGGCCCGTCGGGTACCTTGATGCTGAAGAACTCGAGGAACTCGTCGTGGTTCGCGCTGGCGATGCTGTAGGCGCGCGTCAGCGGACGTCCCTCCTGCGGCAGCCCGAGCATGACGAACTGGCCGTTGATGAAGCGCAGGGCGGGATCGCGCGTGGTGCGGAAGCTGAACAGTCGATCAGTCCAGTGGTGGACGGAGAGGACGCGCTGTGCGGAGTAAGTGCTCATCATGTGACCCATGGTGTGTTGCTGACCGCGTCATCGTGATGCTTTGTAGTATATTCGTAAAGCGGATTGTTTCCATAACGCTTATCTGGATAGTCGATATGAGATTCACCTTGCGGCAGATGGCGGTTTTCGTTGCCGTTGCCCGACACGAGAACGTGTCGCGTGCGGCCGGCGACGTGTCGCTGTCGCAGTCGGCGACCAGTACGGCACTCGCCGAACTCGAACGGCTCTATGACACGCAGCTTTTCGACAGGTTCGGCAGGAGTCTGCGCCTCAACGAGCGCGGGCAGGCGCTATTGCCGCAGGCCGTCGAGTTGCTCGAACGGGCAGCGGCCATCGACAGCGTCCTCGAGGGCCGCGCTGGTTACGGCAGGCTGCGCATCGGCGCGACGCTGACGATCGGCAACTACCTTGCAACGCTGATCGTCGCCGAGTTTCTGCGCCGGCACCCGGAGAGCAGCGTGCAACTGAAGGTGCAAAACACGGCCAGCATCATCGAGCAATTGTCGCAGCACGAACTCGATCTGGGGCTGGTGGAGGGGAGTTGCCGCCATCCCGACCTGGTTGTCGAGCCATGGGTGGCAGACGAACTGGTGGTCTTCTGTTCGCCCGGACACCCTCTGGCAAAGCAGGGCAGTGCGACGATCGCCGAGTTGATGGAGCAGCCGTGGATCGTCCGCGAGACCGGTTCCGGTACCCGCGAGACGCTTGACCGGGCGTTGCACGATCATCGCGCGAACCTGCAGATCCGGCTCGAACTCGAGCACACCGAAGCGATCAAGCGGGCCGTCGAATACGGTCTCGGCATCGGCTGCGTTTCGCGCCTCGCGCTGCTCGAAGCGTTCCGGCGCCGCAGCCTGGTGCCGATTGCCACCCCGGAACTCGATCTGCGACGCCACTTCCACTTCCTCTGGCAGCGGCGCAAGTTTCAGACCGCCGGTATGCGCGAGTTTCTTGGGCTGTGTCGATCGCTGACGGCCGGCGTCGAGCGCAGCGACCGGATCGAGTGGCCGTTCATTCCGTAGGGCGGGCTGCGAGTGGCGCGCAGGAAACGCCAGCGCACAGGACGCAAGACGGGCACTTGCCCGGTGAGGTGGGTCGGCAGGCGGCACGGCGCCATCTCTTCAGGTAGAATCCGCCTCTAATCGGCAGGGTGGGTGCTCGAGGGAGATTCGGATGGACAGGGTGCGGGACATCGGGGAAGCAATCGGCGCCCATGCGCGCTGGATGTCGGAGCTGCGGCAGGCCGTGCTCGACGCTCGCTCCGGTCCTGACGTGGAAGCGATCCGGGCCGACGACCGCTGCGATTTCGGCCAGTGGTTGTACGGCCCGCGCCTCTCGGCTGAGGACCGAGCGACCGACAGCTACGAGGAAGTGCGCCGTCTGCATGCGGAGTTTCATCAACTGGCGGCCGAGGTCATCGAGCGGGCGGCTGCCGGTGAGGCTGCCGAGGCCTACACGCTCCTCTACGGCGAATACGTGACCCTCTCAGGCCGACTTGCGCTTGCCATGCGCGCGTGGCAGGCGCGTCTGCGGCAGGGCATCGTCGGCGACGCCTGATTCCCCTGCCGATGGTC
Source organism: Candidatus Accumulibacter iunctus (assembly GCA_002345025.1). GTDB lineage: Bacteria > Pseudomonadota > Gammaproteobacteria > Burkholderiales > Rhodocyclaceae > Accumulibacter > Accumulibacter iunctus. Next base: position 27,837 of record DDUX01000084.1, read on the forward strand.
GGTCAACGCCGGCACCGGGGGCGTACTGAACACGGTCCCGGCCCGGCCGGCGGCCGGCGGCGCCCGGAAGAGCGACCCTAAGGCCGTCGCACGGGGCAAGCGGTTCAATCGCTCGTGGCAGGGGCAGCGGTGCCCGGCGAGCGTACCGCCAGATCATCGATGCAGCGCAGGCGACGGCTCAGTTCCCGGGCGAGGTTCATGACGATCAGCGTGAATGTCGGCGGATCGGACTCGTAAACCCGGAACAGGCTGCCGTTGTCCAGTGCCAGGACACGCACCGGCTCGAGCGTGCGGATGCTGGCCGAGCGGTGCTGCATGTCGATCAGCTCCATTTCGCCGAAGACATCCCCGACGCCGAGGACGGCAATTCTCTTGCCGAGAGGATCGGCGGCGGTCGGGCACGCCTTGAGAACTTCGACCGTGCCGCTGCAGATGACGAAGAGCGAGTCACCATCGTCGCCCTCGTGCACGATGACTTCGCCGGCCGCAAACTCCTGTGGCCGCATCAACTGCATGATCGCCTGCGTCGCAGCATCGCCGACGCCGCCGAACAGTGGCTGCTGCTGCAGGAATCGGACCGTTTCCATTGCGCTCTCCGTCGCCAGGGATCGAGAACGTATTGTGCAGCGGCCGCTCGCCGAACAAAAGGAGAGCACAGCACGCGTCGGTTGCGCGTGCGAGTCCCGAGTTGCCGCGGCGCGCTCGATGCGTGGTGGCAGTGGCCACGCAGCGACGTCACTCGACGGGGTCTCAGGGACTGGCCGGCCCTTGTGCTGCGAGGTCGCTGACCAGCGCCACGAGGCGAGGAAGGGTGCACGAGGCGAGGTCAAAGTTGTCGACGATGTCCCGTCGCGCCTGTGCCCGCAGGGGCCAAGTGGACTCCGGGTCGGCCAGCACCGAGACGATCGTTGCCGCGAGTGCGGCGGGCGAGAAGAAATCGACCAGCAGGCCGTTGCGCCCGGTCTGCATCACCTCGCGAACGGGTGCGGTATCGGAGGCGATCAGCGGGCAGCCACAGGACATCGCTTCGAGCAGGGACCAGGAGAGGACGAAAGGGTAGGTGAGGTACACGTGCGCACGCGACAGGCGCAGCACGTCGATGAATCGCGGGTACGGGATCTTGCCGAGGAAATGGACACGGGAGGCATCGAATCGGCCGCCGAGTTCTCGCACGTAATGCTCGCGGTAGCTGGCGCCCTCGGGTAACGGGCGCCCGTAACTGACCTCGTCACCACCGACGATCAGCACCTGCAGCCTGGGCCTCGCGGCGAGGACTGCCGGCAGTGCGCGCATGAAGGTGTGAAAACCGCGATAGGGCTCGAGGTTTCGGGCGACGTAGGTCATCACCTCATCACCCGATCGCAGCGTGCCGCGGCCCTCGGGAAGGACGAAACCGGCCACTTCGCCCGGGCAGACGAGATCGCTGCGTATGCCGTCGTGAATCACCTCGATGCGCTGCCGATATACTTCCGGATATTGCTCGCGCTGCCAGTGCGTCGGACTGATGCCGGCATCGCCGGCCTCGAGGCTGATCAGCTGCGTCGAGTTCCGGGCCCGGACGCGGCAGCGGTCGTCGAAGGAGCTCGGAAACTCCGGGTCAAAACCGACGTCGGAGCCGCTGCCGCGATAGAAGAATTCGAGATAGAGCAAAAGGCGGGCGGCAGGAAAGACATCCTTCAGGAACAGCGCCTCTCCCCAGGCGGGGTGGGCGCAGATCACGTCGGGGACGAAGCCGTGGCGGCGCAGTTCGAGTGCCAGCCGCGCCACCGACTGACCGCGGCGCACCGCCGCCTCGCTGCTGCGAAGGTAGTGGTGTGTCTGCCGTGAGGCACCCTGCGGCTGCGGGTAGCCAAGCAGCCGAACGCGTGGATGAAAGCCCTGGATGCGCCTGATGCCGGCTTCCTCACCGATGGCGACGACCTCGTTGGCGGGTGAATCGGCGAGCGCCGGCGCCAGATGGCGATACTGGCCCGGGAAATTGTGGTGGACGAAGAGGATTCGCATTTGAGTTCCAGCTGCCCGTCGGATCGTGCTGCGTGCCCCGCCGATACTACACGGGACGACGCTCCCGGTCACGGCCGGCAGCCCCGTTGCAGTACAATCGCGGCGAATGAACGACGAATTCTTCATGCGCGAGGCGATGTCGCTGGCACTCGCTGCCGAATGTCTCGGCGAGGTGCCGGTGGGCGCAGTCGTCGTGCGGGCGGGGGTCGTCGTCGGGCGCGGCTTCAATTCGCCGATCGGCGACCACGATCCGACGGCGCATGCGGAAATCGCAGCGTTGCGTGACGCCGCGCGCAATCTGCGCAACTACCGGCTTCCCGGGTGCGAACTGTTCGTCACGCTCGAGCCCTGCGCGATGTGTGCTGGTGCCGTCCTGCAGGCCCGACTTGCCCGCCTGGTCTACGGCGCACGCGACCCGAAGACCGGGGTGCACGGCAGCGTCGTCGATCTCTTCGCCGTCGAGCGGCTCAACCATCACACCGAGGTGGTCGGCGGCGTGCTGGCGGCAGAATGTGGGCAACTGCTGTCCGCATTCTTTGCCGAACGGCGTCGGCGCAGCGAAGGTGGACCCGAGGGTGGATGTGTACATCGAGATCTCGATCGCTAGGCAGACCCTGAGGCTCGTCGACGACTCCGGGACGACCGTGTGCAGCTACTCGGTGTCGACGGCGACGCGCGGCGTCGGCGAACGGAAAGGGAGTTTCTGCACGCCGCGGGGAAGGCATCTGATCCGCGCCAAGATCGGTGCCAATCAGCCACCGAACACGGTGTTCATCGGCCGTCGGCCCAGTGGTGAGGTCTATTCGCGCGAATTGGCCGAGCGCTTTCCGAAGCGCGACTGGATCCTGACGAGAATCCTCTGGCTGTCCGGCTGCGAGCCTGGCCGCAACCGGCTGGGCGAAGTCGATACCATGCGCCGCTACGTCTACATCCACGGCAGTCCGGACACGGCGCCGATGGGTCGGCCTGGATCGATCGGCTGCATCCGCATGCGCAATGCCGACATCGTCGAGCTTTTCGAGCTGGTGCCGCCTTATACGCCGGTCAACATCAGCGAGGACTGAAAGCGCTCGCAAACCTCGCCAGTCGGGGTGGCAGCAGCGCCGTAACTGCGTTCGTGGAGGCTGACCAGACCATCGCGCCGTCGGCTCAGCAGCGTCGAGGCGCGCGTTCCGTAGTGTTCGGAGCTGACGAAGACGGCCGAGAGGATGCGTTCCCACTCGATCGGGACGCCGGTTTCCGGCAGGTGGGAATCAGGAACGATCTCCCGGTCGGCGAGCAGCGCGAAGAATGGCGTTGGTTCCGGCAGTGTCCGCAGCGCCGCGGCAAAGGCGGCCCTGGCGCTTGCCAGCTTCGGCCAGGGCGTGTCGAGCAGGTGGTTGGAAAGGCCATAGATGCCGGGTGTCAGCCAGCGCAGCTCGGCGTCTTGACGGTTGCTGCAGTAACCTAGCCGGTCAGCGTCGCCGACGAAGAGATTGAAGCCGTTGTATTCGCCGGCCTGGGCCGCGACTTCGGCGAGGTAGTTTTTCGGCGTCGCCCGGCCGACGAGGAAATCGGCCACCAGAGCGCCGCGCGAGCGCGTATCCGGGTGCTGCCTGCCGCCTTCCCGATAGTTGGTCAGGGCTGCAAAACGCTGCTCGCGGCTGACGCCGAGCCAGGTGCCGCCGGCTTCCAGATCGCGCCCGGCGAGCACCTGCGGCGCATCGTGCCAGAACGCAGCGGGCGCCGACGGACGCGCGAAGAACTCGTCACGGTTCGCTGCGACGACCAGTGGATAGTCCGGGTGCACCTGCCAGGCGAGCAGGATCAGGCACATCGTCGCCCTCGGCTAGGGTGTCGCCGACGGCGGCCCGACCGGCGCGACCGCGATCGCCACGCCACCCGGATCGCCAAGCTGCAGATTGCCGGCAGCAGCGAAGCTCTCCTGGATGATGGCCAGGGCATCATGACCGCCGGCCGGTGCCGGTGCCGCGTTGGCGATCATGCCACAAGGCTGCTGCGGGCTGCCTGCCGAGTAGATCGGTTGGCCGGCGGCCATCGGGCTGGCGCAGTGGGCGCGATAGAGGTGACGCTTGACCTTGCCGAGGTACTGCGTTCTGGCGACGATCTCCTGGCCCGGGTAGCAACCCTTGCGGAAACTGATGGCTCCGAGGTGTTCGAAGCCCGCCATCTGCGGCACGAACTCTTCGCGGGTTCGCTCGCTGATCAGCGGCACGCCGGCCTGGATGTCGAGCCACTGCCAGGCTGCCGTTCCGACCGGGCGCGCCTGCAGTCGCCGCCACAGCTCCGGCGCTGCATCGACGCTGGCGAGAATCTCGAAGCGATTGCTGTCGAGGCGCACGAGCAGGCCACCGGCGGCAGTGGTGACGCCGAGCGGGGCGGCAGGAACCGGCAGGCCGGCAGCGACCAGCGCGCTCGCTGCCTGCGGACCCGCGACACCGATCAGCGGGCGCTCGCCAGACCGGTCGGTGATGCTCAGCCTGCTGCGCAGGACGAACATCGACAAGCGCTGGCGAACGAACGGCACCAGGTCGGCCGACAACTGCAGGAGGTAGTCGGGACCACAACGAAGGACCAGGAAGCTGGCCAGCATCCTGCCCTTGGCCGAGCACCAGGCCGAATGCTGCGCACTGCCGTCGGCGAGATGCCTGACATCACTCGTCAGCTGGCTTTGCAGGAAGGTGGCTGCATCCGGCCCGCTCAGTTCGAGCAGGCCGAGATGGCTCAGCGGCGACATGATGGTCGCCGCGCGAGCAGCGTGCAGCTCGGCAGCCGGGTCGCCGAAGTGCCTGACCTGATCGTCTTCGATTCGTGCTCCCGAGGCACACAGGAATTCCTGCCAGTTCGCGTTCATCTTCCTCCCATTTCGTTCGCCGACGAGCCGGCAGTCGAGCGTTCCGCCGGGTTCCGCAAGTTGCCGCCGGGGAGCGCAGCCGGCAGCGGCGGCAGCACGGCTCGCCACGCAAAAAAAGGTGGTCGCGGCCGGTCGGGGCGCGTTTCGGCTATTATAGGACGACTCGACGCCCACTCGGCCACTCCATCCACCTCCCGCCCGCCAGCCCGACGGCTGCCCAGGCCCGATGCGCACGATCTTTCGCCTGCTCCTTGCTTTCGCCTCCGCAACGCTGCTTCTGGTCGCCGCCGCCGCCGCGTACGTGACGCTGGCGCCGATCAGCCTGCCGCGCGAACAGGTCGAGTTCACGCTCGCGCCCGGCAGCAGCCTGCGCGCGGCGGCGCGCGAGATCGCTGCCAGCGAGGTCGGGATCGAACCGTGGGTGCTGATCGCCCTCGCCAGACTGCTGGGTGTCGAGTCGTCGATCAAGGCCGGCAGCTATCAGATCAGCCGTGGCACGACACCACTCGAACTGCTGCGCAAGCTCACGCGCGGCGACTTCACGCAGGCCGAACTGACCTTCATCGAAGGCTGGACCTTTCGCCAGATGCGCGAACGAATCGCGGCACATCCGGACCTGCGTCACGAGACGAGCGCCCTGTCCGAGGACGAGATCATGCACCTGCTCGGTGCGCCGGGACTCGCTGCCGAAGGGGCTTTCTTCCCCGATACCTATCTCTTCGCCAAGCGAAGCACCGATCTCGATCTGCTGGCGCGCGCCTATCGCGCAATGCAGCAACATCTGCACCGCCATTGGCAGGCGAGGGCGGAGGGCTTGCCGCTGCGCGACGCCTATCAGGCGCTGATCCTCGCCTCGATCGTCGAGAAGGAGACCGGACGCGATCAGGATCGTTCGCTGGTGGCCGCGGTGTTCATCAACCGCCTGCGCCTGGGGATGCCGTTGCAGACCGATCCGACGGTGATCTACGGCCTCGGTAATGCCTTCGACGGCGACCTGCGCAAGCGCGACCTGCTTACCGACACGCCGTACAACAGCTATACGCGCCGTGGCCTGCCACCGACTCCGATCGCCATGCCCGGACTCGCATCGCTGCAGGCGGCCCTGCACCCGGCGGCAAGCGATGCGCTCTACTTCGTCGCCCGCGGCGACGGCAGCAGCCAGTTCTCGCGCACGCTGGCGGAACATAACCAGGCGGTACTGCGTCATCAGAAAGGTGGCAGACCTTGAAGCAGGAACAAGCCCCGCTGCGCGGCCGTTTCATCACCTGCGAAGGCATCGACGGTGCCGGCAAGAGCAGCCATATCGCGGCGATCTCGGCGTTTCTGCGCCAGCGCGGACGGTCGGTCGTCAGCACGCGCGAACCAGGTGGCACGCCGCTCGGCGAGAAGCTGCGGTCGCTGCTGCTGCACGAAGCGATGCACCTCGAGACCGAGGCGCTGCTGATGTTTGCCGCCCGCCGCGAACACATCGCCTGCCTCATCGAACCGGCACTCGCGCGCGGCGACTGGGTGGTCTGCGATCGCTTCAGCGACGCCACCTACGCTTACCAGAGCGGCGGACGAGGCCTCGACCCCGAGAAGTTCGCGCAACTCGAGCGCTGGGTGCACCCGCTGCTGCAGCCGGACCTGAGCCTGCTCTTTGATCTGCCGGCCGCGGTTGCGGCCGGGCGCATCGCGGGCCAGGCACGTACGCGCGATCGCTTCGAGCAGGAGCGGCTCGATTTCCACGAGCGGGTGCGACTCGCCTACCTCGAGCGTGCGCGGTTGGCGCCGCGGCGAATCACGGTGATCGACGCCGACCAGTCCCCGGAAAAAGTTGGCAGACAGCTTGAAGAAGCTATTGCAAGATTCTGTTCATGAAGACTATTGACCTGCACCAGACGGTCTGGCAGCAACTCCTGGCGCGACGCGCCAGGCTGCCGCACGCGCTCCTGCTGTGTGGTCAGCAGGGGATCGGCAAGTTCGACCTGGCGGTTGCCTTCGCCGCTTCACTACTCTGCGAGAGACTCCCGGTGACCGGGGAGGCGTGTGGTCAATGCCTCGCCTGTGGCTGGTTGGCGCAGGGGAACCACCCCGACCTGCGGCTGTTGCAACCGCAGGCTCTCGCCCCAACCGCTGACGACGCCGGCGAAGGAGAGGATGCGAAGGGAACGAAGAAGCCCAGTCAGCAAATCACGATCGATCAGGTACGGGCACTGGATGACTTCCTGCACGTCGGCACCCACCGCCATGGCGCGCGCGTGCTCCTCCTCAACCCGGCCGAGGCGATGAACCGGGCAACCGCGAACGCTCTTCTTAAATCGCTTGAAGAACCAATTGTATCTACATTGTTTATATTGGTTTCAAGCAATCCAAATCGCCTGCTGCCAACGATTCGGAGTCGCTGCCAGACAGTCAGCGTGCCGCTGCCGCCGCGAGCAATCGCGGTGGCATGGCTGCGCGACGCGGGAGTTGCCGAGCCTGACGACTGGCTGGCACTGGCCGCGGGTGCGCCGCTCCTGGCGCTCGCCCTGAGCAGCAGCGGTGAGCGCACGGTGCTGGAAGCGCTCCTGGCCGAAGTCAGCAGCGGCGCTGGCGTCGACCCGCTCGCGGCTGCCGCCAGGCTCGAGCGGGTGGTCAAGGCCGACAAGCGCCCGGCGCCGCTGAAGCGGCTGCTCGAATGGGCACAGAAGTGGCTGTTCGACCTCAACCTGGCGACCGAGGCTCTGCCGCCTCGCTATTTCCTGCGCCAAGCGGAGTTACTGCAGGAACTTGCGCAAGGGACCGATCGCCTCAGACTCTTGGCATTCAATCGAAAAGCGCTACAATACAAGGCCCAGTGTGACCAGCCCCTGAACAGTCGCCTGTTTCTGGAAGACTTCTTCCTCGGCTACGCGCGGGTTTTCCAAAGCGCCTGAGGGCAGGCACGATGTGCCGCGGCGGTTGATCGCGCACGCACACCGCCCGGCAGCCGGTGGTCTCTGGTCCCGCGGCGCGATTCCCGGTTGGGGTAATGAACGAGTGAGGTGGCAGCGAGTGAGCAACGACTTTCGCTCAACGGGGCGATCGATGGCTTCCGACTGAAGATGGCAGAGACCGACATTGGCAAGCCAGCGCCTGCTGCGGCACCGCCACGCCCCAGCGTTCTGTCGCTGAACATCAACTCGAAGTCGGCTCTGTACGCTGCCTACATGCCACTGCTGCGGAATGGCGGAATCTTCATTCCGACCACCCGCGGCTATTCGATCGGCGACGATGTCTTCATGTTGCTGTCGCTGATGGACGATCCCGCCAAACTGCCGATCGCCGGTACGGTCGTCTGGATCACTCCGGCTGGCGCTCAGAACAGCAAGGCGCAGGGAATCGGTGTGCAGTTCAAGAGCGACGAGAGCGGTGCCGAGGCCCGCCGGCGTATCGAGAGTCTTCTCGGTGGCGTGATGCAGTCCGGTCGCCCAACGCACACCATCTGATGGCGGTCTGATGCTGGTCGACTCGCATTGCCATCTCGATTTCCCGCAGCTTGCCGATGACGTGGAGCAGGTCATCGGCCTGATGCGGGCCAATGACGTCGGCTGTGCACTGTGTATCGGCGTTAGCCTGGAAGGTCTCGGCAGGGTTCTGCAACTTGCCGAAGCCTGGCCGATGCTGCTCGCAACGGTCGGCGTGCACCCGGAGGAAACCGGCGTCCGTGAGCCAACGGTCGACGAACTGGTCGAACTCGCCGGACATCGGCGAGTGGTGGCGATTGGCGAGACCGGCCTCGACTATTACTGGCACAAGGATGCACCGGAATGGCAGCGCGAACGCTTCCGTACGCACATCCGCGCCGCCCGCGCGGCAGGCAAGCCGCTGGTGGTCCACACCCGCGAGGCGGCCGCCGACACGCTGCGGTTGATGGCGGAGGAGGGGGCCGCCGAGGTCGGCGGCATCATGCATTGCTTCACCGAGAGCTGGCCGGTCGCCGAGGCAGCGCTCGATCTCGGCTTTCACATCTCGCTGTCGGGCATCGTCACTTTCAGGAAGGCCGTCACGGTCAGGGACGTCGCGCTGCGGGTGCCGCTCGATCGTCTGCTGGTCGAGACCGACTCGCCCTATCTGGCGCCGGTCCCCTACCGTGGCAAAACAAACCAGCCAGCCTACGTCCGTCATGTTGCCGAGGAGGTCGCACGCCTGCGCGGCCTCAGCTACCAGCAGATCGCCGACGCCACGACCGCCAATTTCTTCAATCTCTTTCCCGAAGCTCGCACGAAGGTTGCCCAATGAAAATTCTCGCCCTGTTGTTCGCCTTGCTGGTCCCGACGATGGCCGCGGCCGGCGCCTACGAAGACATGGAGGAAGCGCTGATTTCCGGCAATACCTCCTGGGCCATCCAACTGATCAACCGCGGCATGGACGTCAATTCGGTCGATGCCGCCGGCAACACGCTGCTGATGCAGTGCGTTCAGCGCGAGAACATCGACTTTCTCGACTATCTCGTGAAGCGCCGGGCACGGCTGAACACCCGCAACCGCAATGGTGAAACCGCACTGAGCCTGGCCGCTTACAAGGGGCTGCTGCCTTTCGTCAAGCGTCTCGTCGAGGCGGGGGCCGATGTCAATCTCTACGGCTGGTCGCCACTGGTCTACGCTGCGTTCAGCGGCCGTACGGCGGTGGTCGAATACCTGCTCAGCAAGGGCGCGGAAGTCAATGCGATGACGCCAAACGGGTCAACGGCGCTGCTCTTTGCCGCGCGCTTCGGACACATCGAGGTCGTCGAACTGCTGCTGCAGAACAAGGCGGATCCGAACATGGCCAATGACCGCGGGGCGACGGCGATTGACTGGGCTCTCAAGTCCGACAATACCGACATCGCCGACCTCCTGCGCAAGGCCGGCGGTCGCGCCGGCGGTCCACCGGCGAGCGCGGCTTCACAGTGAGAAGGCGGGCAGGGGGCGGACGGCCACCTTGCCGCTGTTCAGGAAGCGGCTGATGATCCGGTAGATGTCGGGGTCAAAGTCCTGCTGGCTGGGTCCAGCGGCCAGTAACGCCTGCAACGCCTCTTCGCTCCGCACCGTGCCGAGCAGCCGCCAGCGGTCGATCAGGTGGATGTCCTGGCGCATGCCGAAGTCGTCGCGCTCGATCAGTGCAACGGGTCCGCGGTAGGGCCAGCTTCTTATCCTCAGGCGGGCGAGGGCGGTCATCAGGCGCGCGCTGTGCTGCGCCACCGCTTCCTTGCCGATGCATGCGCCGCGACAGTTCTTTTGCCGGTAGCCACTGCAAGCAGCAACCGCCTGCTCGATGCCGACCTGTTTCTGGCAGAGCTGATTCGCCTCGGCCAGCACGCGCAAGGCGCGCTGTGCCTCGCGGCGGCTGGTGTACAGGCCGAAAAGGTCGTCGGCGACGGCGAAATCCAGTTCCTGGCCAAAGACCAGCCGCGGTCGGTAGTCGCCTGGTGCCTGCAGCTGCAGCTGCCACGAGCAGATCTCATCGACTGCCAGACGCTGGCGGCTGCCAGGGCTGGCAGCCGCCTTCGCCGACGCCGTGGGCGGTGCCTCGCGCGTGAAGCGCATCTCGTGCAGACGCGCGCCAAGTTCGCCGGCGGCTTCGCGCCATTCGATCCGCCAGGTTTCGCGGCAGAGGCCCTTGTCGCGGCTTCCGGCAGCGAAATGAGCAAGCACCTGGCGACGCAGGTTATCGCTGCGACGACTGAGCAGGAGGCGGCCATGCTCGCCGTAGAAGGCGTAGGCGCCTGCCGCCTCGGGCAGGTCTTCGAGCGGGGCCGGGTCGAGTTGCGGCGGCAATTCCGGGCGGCCGACGATCGCTGCCACGGCGTCGCGTATCGTCGTCACCGGCAGGTTACGGTGCCAGCACTGCCAGAGGGCCCAGAGCAGGCGGGCGTCGGCGAGCGCACGATGGCGTCCGCCGCCAGCGGCCAGCCCATGCCGATCAACGAGCGTGTCGAGGTTGTGGCGGTGGTGCTCGGGATACAGCTTGCGCGACAGCTTCACGGTGCACAGGCTGGGCAGGCGGAAGTCGACCCCGAGCCGGCCGAACTCTCCCTTAAGGAAGCCATAGTCGAAGCGGGCGTTGTGTGCGACGAACAGCCGCCCGCGGAGTCGTTCGAGCAGTTCCTGGGCGATCTGGCGAAAGGTCGGCGCCGGACGCAGCATGGCCTCGCTGATTCCGGTGAGGCTGGTAATGAAGGGGGAAAGCGGCATTTCGGGATTGACCAGCACACTCCACTCGCGAACACCGTCCGGGTCGACTTCGACGAGACCGATCTCGATGATCCGGTCATTGGCGAAGTTCGCGCCACTCGTCTCGAGATCGACGAAGACCATGGGCTCCGTTGCGAGAAGGCAGCACTGCTCGGAAGCCATCACCGCTGGCGCTCAGCGCCGGCCGCGGCGGGCCACGGCGGCAATGGCATCGGCAAAGACATCGGTCAGAGCCAACGGGAAATCGTGTGCCATGCCCTCGATGACGCGCATCTCGGCACCCGGAATGTGTGCCGCCACGTCCTCTCCGCAGGCGAGCGGGATCAGCGGGTCGTCGGCACCGTGCAGCACGAGCGTCGGCGCGCTGATCGTTGCCAGCAGCGCCCGCCGGTCACCGCTGGCAAGAAAAGCCGCCAGTTGCCGCGTCACCCCGCGCGGATGGAAGCCGCGCTCGTGCTCCTCGGTGAACTGGTTGCGCAGACGATCGGGGCAACTGGGATACTCCGGACTGGCGACCGCCAGCTGGCGCCGGATCGCGTCCTCGATCAGGCTTTCCCTGTCGCGCGCCGCCGGCAGAGGCGCCAGCAGAGCCTGCGCCGCCTCCGCGCTGGGTGACGGCAGGTCCGGGTGGCTACTGGTCGACATGATGCTGGTCAGCGACAGGGTGCGCTCCGGGTAGCGGGCGGCGACGATCTGGGCAATCGCACCGCCCATCGAAGCGCCAACCACGTGCGCCGCCTCGACTCCCAGGGCGTCGAGCAGTCCGACGCAGTCGGCCGCCATGTCCTCGAGCGAATAAGGGGCGCCTGGCGGGGTGCCGCTGCGCAGCGCCCGTGCGATATCGGGAACTCCCGCGTCGTCGAGCTTGCTCGACAGCCCGCAGTCGCGATTGTCGAAACGCAGCACGCGATAGCCACGAGCGACCAGCGCCTGGCACAGTTCGACGTTCCACCGGCCCAGCTGAGCACCCAGTCCCATGANNCCACCGGCCCAGTTGAGCACCCAGTCC
>DDUX01000084.1:40114-43119 GCA_002345025.1 Candidatus Accumulibacter iunctus
ACTGATAATTTGTATTATGTAAAGCCGAAAGGCGAAAAAGAGCATGACAAGCCCGAAAGCAGCGAAAAGACCGATAATCACCACCAAACTAAAAAGATCGTTGTCCATGAGCTTTACCCTTTGTCTGATAAGGAAAAAGAAGCACTGCTTGTTCTGCAATGGTGCCTTGTCATAGCGCGCATTCAACCTGATTCACCGCGCCTTGCTTGGTACTGCAGCCGCTGGCACGTGCCCGAGAAAGTCGCCGCCGCCGCCGCCGCAGGCACGCTTGACAGCACGTTGGCCACCTGCCCGACCATCGACCGCAAGCACCTGCCCGCAGGCATCGCCGCCGTTGCTGCATGGCACGACTACCTGCGACCGGATATGGTACGCGCCCCCGATGATGTCTGCTTACATCCGCAGCAATCGACATCCGAAGCGGCATAGCGCCAGACTATCGGCGAAAAAAAAGGCAGCCTGCGCCGCCTTTCGCCACACTCAACGACCGCCCACCGTCACGACCTGGCGCGCATCGCCTTGAAGACCTCGCAGACGACTGACACCGCCAGCATGCCGACGACCGCACCGACCGGCCGCAAGCTGGCCAGCAGCACCCCGACGACCGCCGCAAGCGCCATCATCGCCACCGCGCCGACCACCACCGCCAGCAATCCCACCTGGCGCCATCTGTCGCACCACCACATGACCGCCGCCGCCAGCGCCAAAGACACAGACCAATCAACTATCATCATTACGACCCCCACTCAAGGACTGCCACCCTGGCCACCACTCGGCGCAGGATTCGGCGCAGGATTCGGCGCCGCTACCGGCTTGACCGGACCTTCACTCAGCCGGACGTACTTCGCCCGGTTTCCATGCTTCGCCCTAAATCTAGCTTGCGCCGCTCGATTCTGCAACCTCCTTCGCGTGTCGGCGCCCTTCTGCCGCTTCTTGGCGATGTACTGCAGGCTTTGCTGAATCAATTTGCTGTTCAATGCCTTGTTGATCTGCCGCTTCGTGAACTTGGCGCCCGTCCTCGCCTGTATCTGCACGATCAGCGATTCTGCATTGATGTCGCGCGATTCCACCTCCTTCGTGATGCGGTCGATTACCAAAGGCGTGAAATACTCGATCAGCGCCTGTTTAGGGTCTTCTTCGCTCATGATCTGAGTTAGGGGAAAGTGCACTTTCTCTTCCATGATCGAGATACCGATTGCCACCACGTCTGCCTTGATTCGCTCAGGGTCTCGCAGCGACGACAACTGGTATCCGGTCTTCAGACTGAACTGATCCAAGGCGAAGTGCTCCAAATCCTCCCTGACGCCCTCTTTGTCGTAGAGGTTTCGCACTGGTACGCCGCTTTTCTGCGTCACGGCGCTGCCCATCGACGAACCCCCGAAAGGCTCATCGTCGTCGAGCTGCAGGCCGGTCTCGTATTCGACCACCACCGCCGCCGCCCTCAGCAGTTGCTTCTGAAGCGCCCCAGCGTCGCCCGTCACGAGCGCGGACACGTACTCGCCCCCAAGCGCCCCGGCGCCTGCAGCGGTGCCCGTTGAGGCGAGCAGCTTCAGCAGGCCAGTACGGCCGACGTATGCGACAGCTTGCTGCAGCACTCCGATGACGACGGGCACGAGTGCGGCCAGTGGCAAAGGCATAGCAACCCCCTGTTTTCAAAAAATGACGATTACACCTAAACAAAAAGTTCCAAAGACCGAACTATTTCCCAACAATCCGAAGGAATGCATTATAAATAATCGTTAATTCGTCAGAATCGCACTTCACGCCACGCCAACTCATCGCGCAGTGCCGCCGCTCTGGCCGCTTCGATTCCGCCTGCAGCAAGCGCCCTCGATGCCTTGCCGACTGCTACCCTTGCCGCCCGCCTGGCCGTGTCTGCCCGCACCTGGCGCAGCTCGCCCCGAAGGCACGCGGCCGCGCCGACGATCGCCGCCAGCGCCTCGCATTGCCGGTCCACGACCAGGACAGCGCCTGCCAGCGATGCCGCCGTTACCGTCCGCCCGTTGTCGCCGATGACCACCTGCCCCCCGACACTGACCGCGCGGCTTGCCGAATCCCACGATACCGCTGCCCCTCTCAGGTATGCCAGCGCCGCAAGCGATCGCCCGACGAACCCACCGCTGCCAATCTGGACCGCTGCCCACGCTGCCGGCAGCTCCTGCCACCCTTCGAGCAATCGCTGAACGCGCGCGCCGGCCGGAGCGTTCGAGACTTCCAGCCGCCGCCCGGCCGCTCGCTGACGAACCGACGCCGCCCGCCTGATCGCTTCAACGGCCGCCCCCTTGATTCGTTCTGCTGCCGGTGCCTTCGCGCATTTTCCAGGCGCAAGCCGTCCGCCCGCTCGCCTCGCGATCGCCTTTCCCGATACCGCCCTGCCGACCTGCGCGCCCGAGACTGCCAGCCGCCGCCCTGCCTTGCCGACGCCTACGCCACCCCTGGCCGCCCTTGGCAGAGCGCCGACCGCCAGCGCCCCGCTTGCCCCCTGCTGGCGCAGCCCTCGCGATGCCCTGGCTCCTGCCGACAGCGACAGCCGGACGCCGACCTGCTGCAACTGTGGCATGTCGTCATTCCTTCCTGACGGCAAACAGACTTGCGCCCGTTTTCGCGATGCTATAGACGGCCGCTGCATCGTCAAGCACCGTGTCGCCCGATTGTGCATAGCCCGCTACCAGGATGACGCCCTGCAGCTCCTCGACTGGCACCTGCGAATATGAAACCGTCGCCGGTGCCATCGGCAAATACAGGCGCTCCGACTGATCGCGCGCCGACGACCCGGACAGCGACCCGAAAGCCGACTGCACGCTGACGTTTGCATTGGCGACCTCGCCGGCCGAGCCTGGCGTTTTCACGCGCGCCATGTAATGAGCGCCTGCCGATGACAGCAGCACCGCCCCGCTTTTTGTCGGAGCGCCAGCCATCGCCGGACCATCGCGCTTGACTTCAGCGACGATCGCCCACAGCGACCAGTCCGACGACCCTACGTGCAGCACGCCGTCAATTGCGAT
>DDUX01000135.1 GCA_002345025.1 Candidatus Accumulibacter iunctus
CTGGCGAACGACTCCTGTGGCAGGTGGGCCCCCCATACCCCGAACAGCGATCGGCTCATCGTTCCCTCCCGGCCATCCCTTCGTCAGCGCCAAGTGGCGGCGGCTGCAGCAGCCACCTCGCTCCTGCCTGCCACTGCCCGGAGACTGGCCTGACCCGCGGCAGCGGCAGCCGGCGGTAGCGATTATGCTGCAAATCGAGGCGCGTGCGCGCTTGGCCCACGGCCGGCAGTGGCCGGGCGCAGAAACGACGCCAACGAGAAATAGTGCCTCTCTGGCGAAAGGCGCTCCCTTATACTCCGCTCGCTCGCCGGACCGCCGACAGCGGCCGGCCGCAGGCGGCGCCACCCGAAGCCGCGGCGAGCGGCCATCCCAACCATCCTTGACGACCGCCGGACCGCCGATGAACGAACCGCAAGCCACCGCTGGGCGCCGATGAAGATGCCGGCCGCTGACGCCGCCACGGACCTCGCCCTGGCCAGCCAGCGGGCACCGGCGCGAGGCGACTGGCTCGCGCTTGCCGCCCTGATGGCGATCGCCCTGTCGCTCCGGCTGGCCTTCTACACCGGCTTCTTCGGGTCGGACGAGCTGACCTACGTCGCCAGCGCGTTCAAGCTCCTCGATGGCGACGGGGAAGTATCGAGCTACGTCGGCAGCAACCGCTACGGCGTGAACCTGCCTCTGGCCGCTCTCGCCTTCCTCTTCGGCCGCCACGAACTGGTCGCCAACGCCTATTCGCTGCTCTGCTCGCTGGCCGAGATCGCCCTGGTATTTCATTTCGGCCGCAAGCTGCTCGGCCTGCGGACAGCGGTTCTCGGCACACTGGTTCTCGCGCTGCTGCCGCTGCACGCGCACTACGCCGGCCGCCTGATGGCCGACGCACCGCTGGCGCTGATGATCAGTGCCAGCTTCCTGTTCTTCTGGAGCGGCGAACGGGAAAAGGACAGCCCGAGTTTCGCCATTGCCGGTCTGGCGGCCGGATTCAGTTTCTGGATCAAGCCGCATGCCATCATCTACCTCGCGGTCTTTGCCGCCTATCCCCTTCTCTACCGCCGCTGGGACCGGCGCTGGCTGGCGATGATCGGTGCCTGCGGCCTGATGATCGCTGCCAACTGCCTCCTCTTCCGCTTCCTCAGCGGCGACTTCCTCTTCCTCGTCGAAGCGATGCGTGCCCGGCACACCGGCTTCGACCGGGCTGCGGCGGCAGCCACCGATCCGTTCCACGTCTCCGCCGGGTACTATCCGGTCTATCTGCTGGCCAGGGTCTACCACACCTGGATCGCTTTCCACCTGGCGCTGGCGGCGCTGTTCCTCTGGTGGCTGCGCCGGCGCCAGCTCGCCACTGGCTACGACGCAGCCATGCGCTTCCTCCTCTGGTGGGCGGCAGGACTGATGATCGTTTTCTCGCTCTTCGTCGCTTCCTGGAATCCGCTCGTGCTGATCCCGAAACAGCCGAACTACATGCTGATCTTCGTCGCCCCGCTGGCGCTCCTCGCCGGCTGCGCGATCGCCCACGCCCGCGGCGCACCGCTGTGCATCCTGCTGCTCGTCGTCGCCGGTCCGTCGCTGCTGCTGACCGCGATGCAGCAGAGTCTGATCCACGTGTTCACGGCGAACAGCAAGGCGGCCGTCGAGTTCGCCAGACAGCACCCCGACGCCGAGGTCTACGGCAACACCAACGCCGTGCGTGCGTCGCACTTCAGCCGCCTGCTGCAGCCGCACGCAGCGGCCGGCGAAATCCGCCCCGTCGGCGAAGTCCTCGCAGCGGCCCACGAGCCGCCCGGCAACGCAGCGGCAACGCCTGCTGCGACACGCTACGCGGTGATCGACACCGAGACGCTGAACTGGGCCGGCGACGAGCCGCTGCGCGACATCGGCGAGGTGCCGGCATGCTGGATCCGGGAGGGCGTCCTGCAGCCCTCGGCCGATGGCCTCGGTCCGCGGCTCATGCGGCAGCTCGCTGCCTTCGCCGCGCTGCTACCCGAGACACTCGGGCAGCGCGTCCGGCAGGCGGTGCATCCCCTGACACACCCGCGGCCGGCGTACGTCTATCGAATTCCCGAGCATGGCTGCGACTGAGATGAGCGCGCTCACCACTGCCGACACGAGTCGGCCAGGCATCCCCGCCACGCCGGCGCCTTCGGTGTCGGTCGTCGTCCCCGTTTTCGGCAGTGGCGAGAGCCTGCCGGAACTCGTCAGTCGGGTGCAGGCCGCCCTGTCGCCACTGGTATCGACGCTCGAGCTGATCCTGGTGAACGACGGCAGCGGGCGCGGCAGCTGGCAGGTGATCGAGGATCTGGCGAGACGCGAGCCACAGGTGCGCGGGCTCGACCTGATGCACAACTACGGGCAGCACAACGCGCTGCTCGCCGGCATCGCGCGGGCACGCAATTCGATCATCGTCACCATGGACGACGACCTGCAGCACCCGCCCGAGGATCTGCCGAAACTGCTGGCGGCGATCTGCGAAGGCAACGATGTCGCCTACGGCAAGCCGCAGCGGCGAGAACACTCGCCGTGGCGAAACCTCGCGTCGCGGGTCATCAAGCGCGGCGTGCGGGCCGCCCTCGGAGCCGAGATGGCGGAGAAGAGCAGCGCCTTCCGCATGTTCCGCGCCGAACTGAAGGAAGGATTCGCCGGCTTTCGCGACGCGCAGGTGTCGATCGACGTCCTCCTGTCGTGGAGCGCCGATCGCGTCGCCTGCGTCACCGTCGATCATCATCCGCGGCGGCAGGGACGCTCGGGGTACAACCTGAGCAAGCTGCTGGCGGTCACCCTCGGCATGATCACCGGCTATTCGACGCTGCCGCTGCGGCTGGCCGGCGGACTCGGGCTGCTGTCGGCGACGCTCGGCCTCGCTCTGCTCGCCTGGCTGCTGCTGCAGACGCTGATGCACGAGGGCCACGCCTCCGGCCTGACGCTGCTGGCTGCGATGATTGCCGTGTTCGCCGGGCTGCAGTTGTTCGCCATCGGCGTCATCGGGGAGTACCTCGCCCGCATCCACTTCCGGACGCTGGGCAAGCCCGCCTTCGTCATCCGCTCGGAGACAGGCAGCAAGGACAACCAGGAGAACCACACTTGATGAGGAAGGCACTCATCCTCGGCACTGGCGCCGCGCAGGTCGATGCCATTCGCCATCTCAGGGACGCCGGCTGGTGGGTGATCGGTTGCAGCTACCTGCGCGAAGGCCCGGGACTGCCCCTCGTACACCAGTTCCGGCAGATCAACATCACCGATGTCCCGGCACTCGAGGACCTGGGGCGAGCCGAAGGCATCGAACTCGTCTATTCGGTGGGTTCCGACCTCGCGATGCCATCGGTCGCCAGGGTTGCTGCGGCGCTCGGACTGCGCAGCTTCATCTCACCCGCCATCGCCGACCTGACGCAGAACAAGGTCCGCCTGCGCGACTACCTGCAGCACCGCGACATCAGCCCGGTCAGCTACCGGCAGTTGCAACGACACGCGGATGCTGCCGGCTGGAACCGCTTCCCGGCGATCGTCAAGCCCGCCGACAGCCAGGGGCAGCGCGGTGTCTTTCGCGCCGACTCGCTGCCGGACCTCCTGGCTGGCCTCGATCTGGCGCTCACCGCGTCGCGCAGCGCGACCGCCATCGTCGAGGAACTGCTCGAGGGTCCCGAGCTGTCCGCCAACGTCTTCGTCGTCGGCGGCGAGATCGTCGTCAATGAGCTGTCGGACCGGCTGGTGGTCGCCGACTTCCCGGGAGGAATCCCGCGCGGGCACGTGCTGCCGGCGAAAAGCGTCACTGCGGCAGACGCCGTACAGGCTCGGGCGCTCGCCGCGCAATGCGTGCGTGCACTCGCAATCGACGATGGCCCGGTCTATCTGCAGATGAAGCTCACCCCCAGCGGGCCCCGCATCATCGAGATCACGCCGCGCCTCGACGGCTGCCACATCTGGCGCCTGATCCGCGAGGCGCGTGGCATCGACCTGCTGGCGGCCAGCTTCCAGCTGCTTGCCGGAGAGCCGCCGCGCGCGCTTGACGGCGCGCCGCCGGCCGTCGATGTCAGCCTGCAGTTCTTCCTGCAGGCACCCGGCGAGCTGTTCTCGCGCGCCAATCACCACCGCCCCCGGGGTGCCCTCTACAGCGAGTTCTACCTGCCGGACGGCCATGTCGTCGCGCCGGTCAACGGCTACCGCGAGAAGGTCGGCTACTACCTGCTGCGGGAGCCGGCATGCGCATCGCGCTGACCGGCGCCAGCGGCATGCTTGGCGGCGCCTGCCTGCGCCAGCTCGCTGCCCGCGGCGACCAGGTCGTCGCCCTCGGCCGCGGCAGCGCGGCGCCACTCGTGCCGACGCTGCCCGGCATCGCCCACCGCCGCACCGACTACAGCGTCGACGATCTGCGGCTGGCCCTGCGCGACGTCGACGCCGTGGTCCACCTGGCGGCGCTGCGCGCCAATGCCGAGGCCGACCGCAGCGGCTGCCGACCGTACCTCGAGGCCAATGTCGGGAGTACCGGGAATCTCCTGATCGCCGCGCTGGCAAACGGCATCAGGACCTTCTGTCTGGCGTCGTCGATCGCCGTCTACGCGCGCCACAACGCGCAGCCCTGGCGGGAAAGTGATCCGCCGGCGCCAATGAGTCATTACGGCATCAGCAAGCTCGCCTGCGAGCACCTGGCGGCGCTCTACGGCGAGCAGGGCGGCATGCGCGTCGTCGCCTTGCGCATCGCGCAGATCATCGGTGACGACCGCAGCCGGCAGCACGGCATGCTGCTGCGCTTCATCGCCCTCGCTCGGCGCCAGCAGAGTCTGTCGCTGTGGGGCAGCGGCGCGGCCGCACGCGATCTCGTCTACGTCGAGGACGTCGTCGGCGCCATTCTGCTGGCGCTCGACGACGACCGCCCGGGTGGGACCTACAACATCGGTGGCGGACGCGCCTTCTCCAACCTCGAGGTGGCGGAGACGATCAACGAGGTGTTCCTCAACCCGGGCGGGCTGTCCGTCGACCCGGCGCACCCCGACGAAGCGAGCTGCCAGTTCATGAACTGCGAGCTGGCGCAGCGACAACTCGGCTGGCAGCGGCAGTGGAGCCTGCGGGCTGCGCTCGACGAACTGCGGCGGCGCGGGGTCTGATGGCCGGCGCGGCAGTTGCCGGCCAGCGGCCGAACGCCGGCAGCGGCCGCGGTGGCGCCGCCACATGACGCGCCGTCGTCGCCTGCTGCTGTGCCTGCAGTTCGCCGTCGCCGGCGCCGCGCTGGCGAGCGTCGGCGCGTTTGTCGACTGGTCGGCAGCGGCCCGCGTCTGGGCTGCTGCCGACCTGCGCTGGCTCGCCGCGGCCTGCCTCGTGTCGCTCGCCGGATTCGTTCCGGCGGCGCTGCGCTGGAGCAGGCTGCTGGCGGCAGTGCGGCTGCACTATCCCTTCCTCGCCGCCTATCGCGCCTACCTGACGGGTGTCTTCTTTGGTCTGGCGATGCCGGGAGTCATCGCCGGCGATGCGGCGCGCATCTGGCTGTGTACGCGCGAAGCGCGCGCACCGCTGGCGCTGGCGACGACGACGGTCATCGCCGAACGCGCCCTCGGCGTCGCCGCGCTGCTGTCGATCCTCAGCCTGGGCATCGCCATCGGCAGCAGCGGCGCGGTTGCCGGCATGCCCGGCTGGCTGTTCGGCATCGCCCTGCTGCTCGCTGCCGGGCTCGTCGCACTGCCTCTCTGCCTGCGCTGGCTCGACGCCCGGTGGACGACGCCGGCAGCGGGTCGCCGTTGGCTGCCAGCCGCTGCCGTCGCCCGCCTGCGCGCCACCCTCGGCGCGCTGCGCGAGATCGGTGCTGCCGACCTGCTGCTCGCGTTCGTCCTGTCGATCGCCTTCCAACTGGTCGACATCGTTGCCGTCGCTGCCGTCGGCCGCGCGCTGGCGATCGACCTCAGTCTGCCAATCCTGCTCGTCACGATGCCCCTGGTCTACCTGGCGACGGTCCTGCCGATCTCGCCTGGCGGCCTCGGGGGGGGGGGGGGGGGGGGAGGGGGGGGGCCCCCCCCGGCCCCCCCCGGGCGGGGGGGGGGCGGGCGGCCCGCGCCGCGCGCCGCGCCGCGCCAGGCGCCGGGGGGGGCGCCGCCGGGGGGGGCGCCCGGCGGGCGGGGGGGGGAGGGGGGGGAGGCGGGCCGGCCGGGGGGACCAGCGCCGCTACGGGAGAGGGGTGCATGTCGGCACG
>DDUX01000066.1 GCA_002345025.1 Candidatus Accumulibacter iunctus
GGCGCGCTTGTGGCAGGCGTCGAGCAGCGCATGCCAGCGGTCGAGCCCGAGGTCGCGGCGGGCGAGGACGATGTAGTCGACGAGCAGGATCGAGTTCTTGGTGGCGATTCCCATCAGCATGATGAGGCCGATCATCGACGGCATCGACAGCGTCGTGCCGGTCACGAAGAGGGCGAGGAAGGCGCCGGGCACCGACAGCACCAGAGCGACGAGGATGGTCAGCGGCTGCACGAAATCCTTCAGCAGGAGGACCAGGACGGCATAGATGCAGAGCACGCCGGTGAGCATCGCCAGCCCGAAGCCGCGGAACAGCTCGCCCATCGCCTCGGCATCGCCAACCGTCGTCTGCAGGATTCCCGGTGGCAGCTTCTGCAGGCTCGGCAGCGCCAAGGCCTGCGCCTCGACCTCGCCCAGCGGCTGCTGGTTGAGCTCGATCTCGAAGTTGATGTTGCGCAGGCGGTCGTAGCGGTCGATCTCAGCCGGACCGCCGGTAAGACTGAGGTGGGCAACGTGGCCGATCATCACCGGCCCGTTCTTTCCCGGCACCGTCAGACGTTCGAGCAGGCCCAGATCCTGGCGCGCCGCCGGCGGCAGCTTGACGACGATCGGCAACTGCCGCTGCGCCAGGTTGAGCTTGGCCAGGCTCTGGTCGTAATCGCCGGCCGTGGCGATGCGCAGCACTTCGGCGATCGCCGCCGAAGTCACGCCGAGGTCGGCGGCAGCAGAGAAATCCGGCCGCACCAAGAGTTCCGGGCGCACCAGCCCGGCACTCGAGGTGATCGCACCGATCCCGGGCAGGCTGCGCAGTTCGCGTTCGACGACGCGCGCATGCTCGGCGAGCAGCGCGCCGTCCTCACCGGCCAGAACGAGCACGTATTTCTCGCTCGAACCACCGAGACCCACCTTCACCTGCAGCCCCGGCAGGACGTTCAGCGCGTCACGCAACTGCTGCTCCACATCCTGCTTCCTGACCCCGCCGCGCGCGGCGCGTGGCGTCATGTTGATCGTCAGCGTCGCCTTGCGGACCTCCGCCGCGGCACGCGGTGCAAAGGGGTCGCTGCCGGTCGCACCGCCGCCGATGGCAGTGTAGACCATCCGCACGTGCGGGTTCTGTTCGACGATCCGCCGCGCCGCTTCGGCGGCAGCGAGGGTTTCGTGGAAGCTGCTGCCGGGCTGCAGCGCGAGATAGACCTGCGTCTGCGAGAGATCGTCCGGCGGCAGAAAGCCTTTTGGCAGCAGTGGCAAGAGCGCAAACGAGCCAATGAAGAAGGCGAGTGCGCCGACCACGGTCGCCCGCCGATGCGACAGGCAGGCCGTCACCCAGCGGCCATAGAGCAGCAGCCACGCGGCATCTCTGGTGGTGCCGCGCGGCGGCCGCAGCAGATAGGCCGCCATCATCGGTGTCAGCATGCGGGCAACGACGAGCGAGAAGAAGACGGCGATCGCCGCCGTCCAGCCGAAGTGGACGAAGAACTTGCCGGCGACGCCACTCATGAAGGCCGTCGGCAGGAAGACGGCGATCAGGGTGAAGGTGGTGGCGATGACCGCCATACCGATCTCGTCGGCAGCTTCCATCGCCGCCTGGTACGGTGTCTTGCCGAGCCGCAGATGACGCATGATGTTCTCGATCTCGACGATCGCGTCGTCGACCAGGATGCCGACCACCAGCGACAGCGCCAGCAGGGTGACGACGTTCAGCGTGAAGCCCAGCAGATGCATCGCGGCAAAGGTCGGGATGACCGACAGCGGCAGCGCGACCGCCGACACCAGCGTTGCCCGCCAGTCACGGAGGAAGAACCAGACGACGATCACGGCGAGGATCGCGCCCTCGATCAGGAGCCACATCGAGCCCTCGAAGTTGTCGACCACCGGGTCGACAAAGTTGAAGGCCTCGCTGATGCTGATGTGCGGATGCGCCCCCTGCAACCCCCGCAGCGCCGCCCGCACGCCCTGCGCGACGGCAACCTCGCTGGCACCGCGGGCGCGAACGATCTCGAAACCGACGACGGGCCGACCATCGAGCAGAGCTGCCGAGCGCTGCTCGGCAACCGTATCGCTGACCGTCGCCAGTTCGCTCAGACGCACTCGCCGGCCGTCGCCGAGGGCGATCTCGAGCGCGCCGAGTTCCTCGGCCGACTGCACCGTCGCGATGGTGCGGACCGACTGTTCGGCGCCGCCGATGTCGGCGCGACCACCGGCGGCCTCCTGCTGCACTTCGCGCAACTGACGCGAGATATCCGCGGCCGTTGCCCGCAGGGCAAGGAGGCGGGCGGGGTCGAGTTCGATGCGGATTTCGCGGCTGACGCCGCCGACGCGGGTGACCGAGCCGACCCCGCGGACGCTGAGGAGCGTCCGCGTCACCGTGTTGTCGACGAACCAGGACAGTGCTTCGTCGTCCATTCGGCTCGATGCGACGGTGTAGGTCAGGATCGGTGCACCGGCGAGAGTGACCCGCGAGATCACCGGGTCCCTGAGGTCGGCGGGCAAATCCGAGCGGACTCGCGAAACGGCGTCGCGCACGTCGTCGACCGCTTCCTGGGTCGGTTTCTCGAGCCGGAACTCGACGGTGATCGTCGCCAGACCGTCCTGCACGCGCGTGTAAATGTGCTTGACGCCCTGCAGGGTGGCGACCGAGTTCTCGATCTTGCGCGCCACCTCGTTCTCCATCTGCGCCGGCGCCGCACCGGGCAGGCTGGCGCTGACGGCAACGGTCGGCAGATCGACGTCGGGAAACTGCTGGATGCCCATTCCGCTGAAGGCCATCAGCCCGAGCAGGGTGAGCAGCGCGAAGAACAGGATCGAGGCAATCGGGTTGCGGATCGACCAAGCGGAAACGTTCATTGCGGCTTTCCGGCAGCGACCAGACGAACCGTATCGCCGTCGGCGAGAAACGCGCCGCCGCTGGCGACCACCATCTCGCCGGCGGCGAGACCGCTGCTGATTTCGATCCGGTCATCATTGCGACGACCGCTGCCGACCTTCACCTGGCGCACCGTCGCCAGGTGATCGGCGCCCGCTGCGGCAGGGTCGATGCGGAAGACATAGCTGAAGCCGTCGCGCAGGAGCACTGCCGACTGCGGCAAGCTCAGCGCCGGACGACGTCCGAACTCGAACTGCCCGCGGACGAACATGCCGGCGCTCAGGATATCGGCGGCGGCTGATGGCAGATCGACATACACCAGGCCGTTGCGTGTCTGCGGATCCACGCTCGGCGCGACGGCCCGCACGCGGCCTTCGACGCCGGCGCCGCCGGGAGCTTCGAGCCGCGCCGGCAGACCGGGCCGGAAGTGCGCCAGTTCGCCGGCGGTGACCTCGGCACGCCACTCGAGGCGGCCGCCGCGGATCAGGCGAAACAGTTCCTGCCCCGGCTGCGTCAGCGAACCGACCGTCGCCGTGCGGGCGCTGATGATGCCGTCGTCCGGTGCCAGGACGTCCGCCTTGGCGCGCCGCAGCTCGGCCGAGCGCAGGCGGGCCTGCGCCGCGTGCAGCCGGGCGAGCGCCGTTTCGGCCGCGGTCTGGCTCTGGATTCCCTGCTGCGGGCTGTAGAAGCCCCTGTCGCGCAACTGTTTCGAGCGCTCGTGGTTGGCGCGCGCCTCGCTCAGCGTCGCTGCGGCCTCGGCCACCGTCGCCCGCGTCTCGGCCAGTTCGCTGTCGACCGCATCGCTGTCGATGCGCGCCAGGACGGCGCCCTTGCGTACCCGGTCACCGACGTTGGCGCGCACCTCGGTGATGCGATAATTGCTCAGCTCGGGGCCGATGATCGCCTCCTGCCAGGCGGCGACGTTGCCACCGGCTGCCAGTGTCAGCGGCCAGTCGAGCAACTCCGGTGTCACCGCGCTGACCGTCAGCGCCGGTCGGGCTGCCGGCTGCTGCGCGGAGGAAGGTGCCTGCGGCTGGCAGGCGGCCACCGCGAGTGTCGCAACCATCGCAGCGAAGGCAACGATTCGCGTGCTTTTGCGCGTCTTCATTGTTTGAACCAGCCATTGATCTGGGTTAGTATTCCGCGCGGCAAGGGGATGGTCTTGTCTGTACCTGGTCAACACAACAGCAATCTGGCGTAAACAATACCAAAGAGGAGGTCAAGTTATCATGAGTAGTGTGATGTATCAGCGAATGCGGGTGAATCCCAAATTCCAGGAACTGGTCCAGAAGCGGGGGCGCTTCGCGTGGACCCTGGCGGCGATCGTCCTGATCCTGTTCTACGGCTTCTTCATGTTCGTCGCCTTCAATCCGGCGCTGCTCGGGCAGAAGATCGCCGAGGGATCGATGTGGCCCATCGGTTACACGGTCGAAATGGTCCTGTTCGTCTTCTTCTGGCTGCTGACGCTGGTCTACGTGCGCCGCGCCAATGGCGAGTTCGACGACCTGACAGCGGAGATGATCAAGGAAGCACAGAAGCTGGGGGAGGGAAAATGATCGCACGCATCCTTTCGGCCTTCGCCTTCCTCGGCCTTGCCGGCTTGGCGCATGCCGGCCCGGCCGTCGACGCGGCCGCCAAGCAGGCCACCAACTGGCACGCGATCATCATGTTCCTGATCTTCGTGTCGCTGACGCTGTTCATCACCAAGTGGGCGGCCAGCCGCACCAAGACGACGGCTGACTTCTACACCGCGGGTGGCGGCATCACCGGCTTCCAGAACGGTCTGGCGATCGCCGGCGACTACATGTCGGCAGCAACGCTGCTCGGCCTGACGGCAATGGCCTACAGCCAGGGCTACGACGCCTACATCTACATGCTCGCGTTCTTCGCCGGCTGGCCGATCATCCTCTTCCTGATGGCGGAACGGCTACGCAACCTCGGCCGCTTCACCTTCTCCGACATCACCTCGTACCGGCTCGACCAGGGCACGGTGCGGACGATGGCGGCGATCTCGTCGCTGGTCGTGGTCGTCTTCTACCTGATCGCACAGATGGTCGGTGCCGGGCAGCTGATCAAGCTGCTCTTCGGCCTCGACTACAACATCGCGATCTTCATCGTCGGCATCCTGATGATGATCTATGTCGCCTTCGGCGGCATGGTGGCGACGACTTGGGTGCAGATCATCAAGGCCTGCCTGCTGCTCGCCGGTGGCACGCTGACGCTGCTCCTCGCCTACACGCAGTTCGGCTTTTCCTTCACCGAACTGCTGACCAAGGCGGAAGCGGTGCACAAGCTGGGTGCCAGGCTGATGGCACCGGGCAGCCTGCTCGCCGATCCGATCACCGCCATCTCGCTGGGTCTCGGCCTGATGTTCGGTACCGCCGGCCTGCCGCACATCCTGATGCGCTTCTTCACCGTCGGCAACGCCAAGGAAGCGCGCAAATCGGTGCTCTACGCGTCGGGAATCGTCGGCTACTTCTTCAACGTCATCTTCCTGATGGGCCTCTGCGCAGTCCTCATCGTCGGCCAAAACCCCGAGTTCTTCGAGGGCGGCGTCGTCGGCGGCAAGCTGATCGGCGGCGGCAACATGGTTGCCATGCACCTCGCCAAGGCGGTCGGCGGCAATATGCTGCTCGGCTTCCTGGCAGCGGTCGCCTTCGCCACCATCCTGGCGGTCGTCGCCGGTCTGGCGCTGGCCGGCGCGGCGGCGATCTCGCACGACATCTACGCGCGCGTCATCCGCAAGGGCCAGGCAACCGAGAAGGAGGAAGTGCGCGTTTCACGTTTTGCCGTCATCGGCCTCGGCCTGCTGGCGATCGTCCTCGGCATCGCGTTCGAGAAGATGAACATCGCCTTCATGGTCGGCCTGGCGTTCGGCGTCGCTGCCGCAGCCAACTTCCCGGTGCTGATCCTGTCGATGTACTGGAAGGGACTGACGACGCGTGGAGCGCTCTGGGGCGGCTACGGCGGCTGTATTTCGGCCGTCCTCTTCGTCCTCTTCTCGAAGTCGGTGTGGGTCGACGTTCTCGGCAACAAGGCGGCGCTGTTCCCGTACACGCAGCCGGCGCTGTTCGCCATGCCGATCGCCTTCATCCTCGCCTACATCATGTCGAAGAGCGACAGCAGCCCGCGCGCGAAGGCCGAGATCGAAGCCTTCGAGGACCAGTACGTGCGTGCCCAGACCGGTTTCGGCGCTTCCGGCGCCAGCCACTGAGTCGTTCGCATCACCTTCAGCCCTGGCGGGGCAGTAGCCCCGCCAGGGCTTTTTGCCGTCTACGCCGTCGACCGCGGCATGCGCCAGCGCAGAGGCTTTGCTCGGGCTCCCTGTCTGCGCAGCCGCTGTCGTTCGCGACGCCATGGCGAGGCCTGACGTTGGCCGCCGCGTCACGCGCCTAACGGTCATGACTTTCGACACACCCCTGATGATGAAAGTCATGACCGTTTTCCTCCTCCCCCGCCCCTCTCCCCCCCCCCGGGGGAGGGGGAGTCGCGCG
>DDUX01000120.1 GCA_002345025.1 Candidatus Accumulibacter iunctus
GCGTATGGGATGTTAAAGATGGGCTAGATCCCGAAGCGCATACGCTATAAGAAATGGGTCTCTGCCCATCTTTTCGATTTCTTGATCGGTAGGATTCTGGCAATAGCCTTGGGAAATTACGCGTGAAACAACTCTTTGATCAACGTCTTCGCCAAGAAGAAGAGCCCTTCGGACTTCTTCATCGGACGCCCACTCGGCTAACGAGTCTCGACCGCCTTCCGCGTTCTTTGCTTCCTCAAATTCCTCGTAAATCTCAACCGGAACCTTGACGTTACCTATGCCCCCGTGGTGCTGGAGCCACTCCCAAAATTCTGGCACCCGCCCAAACTCGAAGTAATCTCTCTTCGCGTCAATGAGCGTGTTTGCATCCAGCAGATAAATCACTTCTAGCACCAACCTAGGCAGCGCTAGAGTGAGAGAACAAACTCCCGACCTTGAGCGCCCTAACGCCCAAGACAATGGCAGCCTGTGTAGTAGACAATTCACCCGAGCGCATGAGCCTTTCAGAGGCTCTCATTAACGCCTTCCCATTCTGCATGCGTTTAACTACAAAATAGGACGGGCCACCGTCATTCTCTCTTGCCTTTTGCTTCTGACTTTCCTTGTGCGCTTTCCACTTCTCGTAGAAAAAGACGCTGAGTATTCTAAACAGATCTTGGCTCAAAACCCCCCTGTTCATTAAACGGAAAGCCACCAACGTAGAACTAACTTTTAGTTCGCTGGCGAAGCGCCCAATGATCTCCGCCGCAGATTCGAACGACCGTAGAGATTCCGCAGAGAATGCAGTTGCGATTTCTGCTTCAGGCACTAAGAGCTCAGACGCGACGCCATCACAGAATCTCTCTACCTCTCGTTCTGCCGCCGCCCCACTTATACCGGTCTGGCCAAGCCACAGATGTGCAACCTCATGCAGCAACGTAACGGGCCAAGCGGATTTCGCATCTTGGTTATTAATGACAACAAACGGCGCAATAGGATCCGCTATTGCAAATCCACGAAATATCTCTGCACTTAGATTCGTGTGATGGCTGCCGAGATTGCCAATGAGAACAGAGAATATTCCAAGACTCTCTATCCGCTCTCTGAGATATCGGAAAGCCTCTTCTTGGCTATGCTTAGATCTATACGCAGCCAAATCAAAGGCAGATGCAGTTCTAATTTGACTGACAAGGCCATGGGAACCCTGCGCCAACGAGTAGGAGCCAATAAATGCCAACCTCTCATGATCCTGCTCAGAGGCTAAAGCCTCTCTAAGAACTTCTTGCCTGGCCTTAATTCTTCGAACCAGAGTATCGACCATTGCATTTTCGGATGGATCAACCGCACGATGTATTGTTCGAAAATCCTCGCCCCGATCAGCCCGTTCAGGCGGGGCATCCAAGTAGAAAGTCAGGAGTGGGCGCCGATACTGCTTAGACATTTTAAGAAGCAGCGGCCTAGAAGGTTCCTTCTCTCCTCGCTCATATGCCGCTAGCTTCTCTTCTCCTGTAGCAGCCTTCGCATCGGCCAAGCCCAGCCGGTGGGCAGCCTCGGATAGTTCATATCCGGCCGTCTCCCTTGCCCAAACTAGAATCTCAGGATTTATGGCTGGCATTGTCGCTGCAATATTTCTAACTATTCAGTGTTTATTTTTACTGTAGTGATGCTTTCAGTGTCACCTTCTCGCCTTGCCGCCCAACGTTCAGTGGACACCAAGACCGCGGCAGACCCCGCCGCCCCGCGGGGCGTTTGCCGGTGCAGCTTGCGCGGCGCGCCGGTGCATGACCCAGAGTCTGCAGCGCAACAGTAGAAAAAACAACGACTTTGTTGCATGAACACCCCCAGACGTTCCGCGCTAGACACCACGGTGAGCGGAATATGCACCACACTCGACCGGGAACGACCCCTCGCTGTCGCGGCGGAGCCAGCACCCGTCGACGGAAGACCTCTTTGCTGGCGCCAGCATAGTCAGCGGAGCGCGGGTTGTCCAGATGCTCGATCCTTTGGCGCCGCGCGCTTGTCCCAGCGGTCTACGCGCCATCGAGAATGGCGCGCCCAGTCGTCGGGTGCGTCCATTCCCGTAATGACCCGAAGCGCAGTGCGCCGGAGCGCCTCAGCGCGTGATCGGCCGGTAGCGGATCCGTTTCGGGCGCGAGGCTTCCTCGCCGAGGCGGCGTCGCTTGTCTTCCTCGTAGTCGTGATAGTTGCCGCTGAAGAAGGTCCATTGCGAATCGCCCTCGCAGGCGAGGATGTGCGAGCAGATGCGGTCGAGAAACCAGCGGTCGTGCGAGATGACGAGGACGCAGCCGGCGAACTCGAGCAGCGCGTCCTCGAGCGCGCGCAGCGTTTCGACGTCGAGGTCGTTCGACGGCTCGTCAAGGAGGAGGACGTTGCCGCCGGCGATCAGCGTCTTCGCCATGTGCAGGCGGCCGCGCTCGCCGCCCGAGAGCTGGCCGACGTGCTTCTGCTGGTCGGCGCCCTTGAAGTTGAAGCGGCCGATGTAGGCGCGCGCCGAGGTTTCGTACTTGCCGACCGTGAGGGTATCGGCGCCGCCCGAGATCTCCTCGAAAACCGTCTTGTTGCCGTCGAGACAGTCGCGGCTCTGGTCCACGTAGGCGAGGCGCACGGTGTCGCCGATCTCGATCTCGCCCGAATCGGGCTGCTCGCTGCCGGTGAGCATGCGGAAGAGCGTCGACTTGCCGGCGCCGTTCGGGCCGATGATGCCGACGATCGCTCCCGGCGGCACGCTGAAACTGAGCCGGTCGAGCAGCAGGCGGTCACCGAAGGACTTGCTGACGTTGCGGAACTCGATCACCTTGCCGCCGAGGCGCTCGCCGACGGGGATGAAGATCTCCTGTGTCTCGTTGCGCTTCTGGTACTCGACGCTCGACAGTTCGTCGAAGCGCGCCAGCCGCGCCTTGCTCTTCGCCTGCCGCGCCTTCGGGTTCTGCCGCACCCATTCGAGTTCCTGCTTCATCGCCTTGATGCGCCCGGCTTCCTGGCGCGCCTCGGTCTCCAGGCGCGCCTCCTTTTGCTCGAGCCAGCTCGAGTAGTTGCCCTTCCAGGGGATTCCCTGGCCGCGGTCGAGTTCGAGGATCCACTCGGCGGCGTTGTCAAGGAAATAGCGGTCGTGCGTCACGGCGACGACGGTGCCGGGGAAGCGGACGAGGAACTGCTCGAGCCAATCGACCGATTCCGCGTCGAGGTGGTTGGTCGGCTCGTCGAGCAGCAGCATGTCGGGCTTCGAGAGCAGCAGCTTGCACAGCGCGACGCGGCGCTTCTCGCCACCGGAGAGATTGCCGATCAGCGCCTCCCACGGCGGCAGGCGCAGCGCGTCGGCGGCGAGCTCGAGCTGGTTGTCGAGGTCGGCGCCGTTGCTGGCGATGATCGCCTCGAGCCGCGCCTGCTCTTCGGCGAGCTTGTCGAAGTCGGCGTCGGGTTCGGCGTAGGCGGCATAGACGGCATCGAGCATCGCTTGCGCGGCGAAGGCCTCGCCGAGTCCCGACTCGACTTCCTGGCGGACGGTCTTGGCCGGGTCGAGCTGCGGCTCCTGCGGCAGATAGCCGATGTTCAGCCCGGGCATCGGCGTCGCCTCGCCGATGATGTCGCGGTCGACGCCGGCCATGATGCGCAGCACGGTTGACTTGCCCGAGCCGTTGAGCCCGAGCAGGCCGATCTTCGCGCCGGGGAAGAAGGAGAGCGAGATGTCCTTGATGATCTGGCGCTTGGGCGGGACGATCTTGCCCACGCGGTTCATCGTGAATACATATTGAGCCATGGCTGTCGATCGGAAGTGGGGAAAACGGTTGCGGGATACCGGCAGCAGCACCGGCGCGGAAGGCGCGAGTTTACCCGAGTCCGGCGCTGCCGACCGCACGCGATGGGAGGCGATGCGCCGGCGGCGCCGCTCGCCGGCGATGCTCGCCGATTGACAGCGCTCGCAGCGGACGGGCATACTCGGGAAGCTGCACCGGCCGGCGACGGCCGTCCATCTCGCCGCCGCAAGCCGGCCGCTGCGTCCCGCAGGCAGGCGAGGCCGCAGCCCTGAAGGCAATCCCGCATGACACCCAGCACCCATCCACCAGCAGTTGCACTCGCGCGTCCGCTGCGGCCCGCCGGCCGCCGCTGCCGGTGGGCCGTGCTCGGCGGCCTGCTGCTGATGCTGCTGCAGGGCGTGCTGCCGGCCGGCGCCGCCGCCAGCATCTGGGGCTACGTCGACGAGCAGGGGATCGCGCACTTCGCGACCGAACAGCTCGATTCGCGTTACAAGCTGTTCCTGCAGGGCGACGCCGCGCGCACGTCGCTGTCGGCGCTGAGCGGGCCGGGCAAGCCGGAGTTGCTGCGCTACCTGTCGCAGCATCCCAACCTGAAGAAGTTCGAACCGCTGATCAAGCGCGCGAGCGACGAGTTTGCCGTCGATGCCGCGCTGCTGAAGGCGGTGATGGCTGCCGAATCCGCCTTCAACCCGGACGCCGTATCACCCAAGGGCGCCATCGGGCTGATGCAGGTGATGCCGGCGACCGCCGGGCAGTACGGGCTGCAGGGTGATCGGCAGCAGAGCCTGGAGGAGAAGCTGGCCGATCCGAAGACCAACATCCGCATCGGTGCGCGTTACCTGCGCGACCTCGGCAAGCTGTTCCCGAACGATCCGCAACTGGTTCTGGCCGCCTACAACGCCGGTCAGGGAGCCGTGCAGCAGTACCGCAACCAGGTGCCGCCGTACCCGGAAACGATGAACTACGTCCAGCTCGTGACGCAGTTCCATCAGCTCTATCAGGGCAACACGCTCACCCGCAAGGCGGCGCCGTCGTCGGTCTTCACCCGTTCGGCTGCCGGCGGCCAGCGCATCTACATGAAGCTGCCCGGGCGGCGCGACGTCCCCGAGACGGCTCCGGCGCGCTGATGCCGAAGGGGTCTCTCCGCTCCCTGGTCCTTGGTCAACGCGTTCGCTGGCCTGGTGCGCCGGGGGCCGGCGAGTCCTCCGTCGGGCACGCCGCCGGTGCAGGAAGAGGCCTGCCGCCGGCCGCGGCGACCCTGCGGCGGGGGGCATTCATGCTGGCGGCGACGATGCTGGCTGCGCTGGCCATCGGCAGTCTCGCCGCCGAGGCGGCAGCGACCAATGGCAACGGCCGCGAAGGTGGCAGCCCGGGTCCGCCCGGCGCAACAGCCGGACCCGGTGTGCCAGCAGGCTCCGGCGCCGCGACCGAGGGTCGGCGGACGCCCTTTGAAAGGAATGCCAGTCTGGCCGACCTGGCCGCCGGCGGTCGGCTCGATCTCGTCCGCGAGCGGCTCGCCGCGGGTGCCGACCCGAATGGAATGACCCACGGGAGAACGGGACTGCAGCTGGCAGCCAGGCATGGCGAGGTGGAGATCATGCGTGTGCTCCTTGCTGCGGGCGCCGATGCGAACGTGGTGGCACGCGGTGATTCACTTCCGCTTTGCCTGGCGGCCGCCGGTGAATCGGCTCTTCACCAGGAGGCGGCGCTGCTGCTGTTGCAGAGCGGCGCACGGGTGTCCGACCGATGCCGCGAACACGACCGGACAACGGCGCTGATGGAGGCGTCGGCCGCAGGGCATGTCGACTTGGTCAAGGCGCTCATCGCTGCGGGCGCGGAGGTCGACGGGGCGGACAACGTTTCGTCGACGGCCTTGAGCCGCGCCGCCGCCAAGGGCCATGCCGCGGTCGTCGCCGAGCTTATGGCAGCCGGCGCAGCCGTGGACCAGCGGCGGGATGGACGATGGACGCCCCTCTGGCTGGCGGCGGACGCCGCGGGACTCGATCACCCGGCGTTGCGCGCACGCTACGCGGCGACCGCGAGGGAATTGCTGCGGCACGGGGCCGAGGTCGGCGCGCAGCCCGAGAACGACCCGCGGACACCGTTGCTGTGTGCCGCCACGCGACACGCCGTCGAGTTCGTGTCGCACCTCCTGGACTCCGGCGCTCGTCCCGATGACCGCGACGCGAACGGGCAGACGGCTCTGATGCATGCGGCGAACCGTGGCGATGCCGAGATGGTGTCGGTGTTGCTGGCGCATGGTGCCGACAGGACCGTGGTCGACCGATACGGGCGAACAGCGCTCGATCTCGCGCGCATGTCGGCTCATCCGGAGGTGCTGCGCGTGCTCGCTGGAGGCGAGGCGAAAGCGGCCCGGCGTTCCGCTGGCGAAGACCTTGCCGACAAGGGAACGCCGCCGCAGGCGGCGCGCAGTCTGAAGGAAGCATGGCGGTTCGACGCGTCGGCAGTCATTTCCCGGGGCCCGTTCCTGGTCGACGATGTGCTCGTCTTCGCCGATGCGCAAGGGACGATCTTTGCGCTGCAAGCCTCGACTGGGGGCCGCATCTGGTCGTACCGCGGCGATGGGCACATCACGGCCGTTCCCTTGGCGAAGGACGGACTGCTTTTCGTTGCCGGTGTCAGGGAGCCCTCGGGTTCTGGCGCAGGCACACTCAGCGCGTTCGAGCTGTCTACGGGCAGACTCGTCTGGTCTGCCAGTTTCGCTGCCCGCATCGACAACCTTTTGTCCACTTTGCACGGGATCGTCATCCGGACGGCCAGCGGCGAGCTGGGCCTGCTCGTTGCCCGCACGGGAGAGAGCTTGTGGCGGGCAGGATTCGGGCCGGAGAGCAGCCGTCCGGTGGTGGCGGGCGATACGCTGGTTCTGGCAGCGGCGCCCCGGTATGGCACCCTGATTGGCTTGAGCCTGCCTGGCGGAGACCGGCAGTGGCAACTCGAAGCGAGCCAGCAGAACCCGCGAGCCGCACGCTTCAGGGACGGACTTCTGATGAGCTTGCCTGCCGGCGAGGCGCGCAATGCGGTTCTTTCGTATCCGGAAGACGCGGTGTTCCGCTTCGCGCTCGGTGCTTGCGAGGGAATCGCTGCCGGTCAGTCGGCGCAGGCGATCGCGAGCAACTTCGCCGGCTTCTTCGGCAGCGAACTGGCGAACGCGTTGACGGCAAGAGCCACGGCCGAACTCTGCCCGCCGGGGACACCACCGGCTGCGATCGGTGATGGTCTCGCCGGCGCTGACCGGGACCCGGGGCGAGCTGGCAGGGCAGTGACCGAGCCTGTGGGCGATGGAGCGGGAAGCGTGTTCGTCAGAGTCGAAGTCGGAGGCGCCAGTCAGATCGTCGTCGGCGTGGATGCCGCAACTGGCAGGAAGACCTTTTCGCTGGTCGTGGACGACAGGACCACCACGCCGCCAGTCACCGGCGCGGGGTTGCTGTTCGTCCATCAGCACCCGGACATTCTTGCTTTCGACGTCAGGACCGGAAGCAGACACTGGGTGCTCGACGTCCGCTATCTTGCCGGCCTGCGTCCGACGATGAGCTTTCACGATGGGCTGCTGATCGTCGCCGGTGACACCTTGTTTGCTGTCGATACGGCGACGGGCAAGGTCCGCTGGCGAGCCAGTCAGCCATCGCCGGAAGTTGCGCTGCTTGCCGTTCGCGACGAGGTCGTCCATTGCCGCAAGTACGATGACTACTCCGGGGTCGATGCGCGTACCGGTATCGTGCTCTGGACGATTCGTGCCGGGGAGCAGACTAGGCACAGCTCACGGGACAGCGCACATGGCATGTCGATGTTGTTCCATGCCCGCGACAAGGCCGTTTTCGGTGTCGGAGCGTGGTAGGGCAGCCACCGCCTGCATTCGGTGCGATGAGCTTGTCACAGCCTGGATCCAGCGCGGGCGAGGAGCGATCGCTGGGCACGATGTTGGCGCAGGAGAGGATTCACAGGGGTGTCTCGACAGCCATGACCGTTTCTCCTGGCGCACGCGTGCCTTTCAACCGGACCGCGTAGCGTGACGCTTGTGCGGTGCCTGCCGTTGCTCCTGCTGCTCGCGGCCTCGGCATGCGCCGTGCCGGGTATCGAGCCGCAGCACGATGCGCACCGCTCGCACGACTGCCGGTCCGGGGACGTTCGCGTCGACGGCGGAACGACCGAAGACGCCCTGATCGTGTGCGCCGCTGCGCATTCCGTTTCCGCCTTCTTCCGCAACATCGGCTTGTCGCGAACTGCGGCCATCACCGTGCTTCTGGTCGACAGGATGCCGTCGGAGAACGGTGACAACGTGCTGGGCTGCTTCAACCCTGAAGACGCGCAGGTCACGGTGCTTTCCTTGCGGGCGGGCAGCGACCGCGGACGCTGGCTGGGCCAGAGCATCGACCGGACCCTCTACCACAGTCTGGTGGCGCATGAGATCGCCCACGCCCTGGCATGGTGCAATGCTCCAGGCAATGCCCTCAGCGTGCGCGCCAGCGAGTACGTGGCGTACGTCGTCATGTTTGCGACGATGGAGTCCGGGCGCCGGGAAGCCATCCTGGCCGATGCTCCAGGCGTCAGCTTCGACCGTGAGGGAGAAATCTCCGAGACCTTCTACTACCTGGCGCCGTCGCAGTTCGGGATTGCTGCCTACCGCCACTACCTTCGCCCGGAGAACGGAGCACGGTTTCTTCGCGCCGTGATGAGCGGCGCTGCGCTGCCAGCGGTCGACTAGCCGCGCGCCCGACTTCCCCCCCCCGACCACCGGCGAGAATTGCCGCACGGATCGGTGTTCAGGCACCCTCTGTCGGCACCTCCCAGGCGCTTGAACCGGTGCCATCGCTATCGAGCGACCGCCGGCCCAGGCCATGGCGTTCCTGGCGCCGAGGCCGCAATCTGTCGGAACCGCGAGCTGCGGCGGTACAATGTTCGCCTTACCTACCCGAGAAGCGATCATGAAAGCTGAGCATCGAGTTCACGCCGCCGCCACCCCGAGCAGTTTTTCGTGGCGGCGGGCGGACCACCGCGTGCGCGGCACCGCGCTCCGCTGCTTGGCGGCGGCGCTGCTGCTCGCCGGCTGCGCCGGCCCGGCGACCAACGTCACCGTCAGCGACCCGGCGCGCATCACGCGCAGCGGCTTCCTCACCGACTACAAGGCGCTGGCGCCGTCGCCGGGGGCCGAGGGCACCCTCTGCTGGCGGCAGCCCGGGCTCGACCTCAAGGCCTACGACAAGGTGCTGATCAACCGCATCGTCGTCACCCTCAAGGCCGACCAGCAACAGGGGATCGATCCGACCGAGCTGAAGGCGCTCGTCGACTACTTCCACGCCTCGCTGGTGAAGGCGCTCAAGCCGCAGATGCAGGTCGTCGAGCAGCCGGGTCCGGGGGTCATCGTGCTGCGCATCGCACTGACCAACCTGGTGCCGACGCAGGTCAGCCGCAGCCTGATGGGGACGGCGATCCCCTACGCCTTCACCGCCGAACTGGCCTCCGGTCCGGCGAGCGGCAGGCCGGCCGGGTCGACGCCGTATCTCGGCGAGACGGGGATGGAGATCCAGTTCACCGACGGCGCGACCAACCAGGTGCTCGCCGAATGCGCCGACGCGCAGATCGGCCGCAAGTACGCGGCGGCGGTCGAGGAGGGTGCCGAGGGTGCGACCGACACCTGGGTCAAGGGTTACATGAACTCGTTCCAGGCCTGGGCCTACGCGCAGAACGCCTTCGACAAGTGGGCGAAGCTGATCGCCGATCGTTTCGCCGTGCTGCGCGGTGCCAGCCCGGCGAAGTAGCCGCGCTGAAGGAAAAGGCAAGGAGAAACGGATGCAGGGAAAGGCGGTGGTGGCCGGTGTCGGCGCGATACCCTTCGGCAAGCCGGGGGCGACCGAAAGCTATGATCTGATGGCCGCGGCAGCGACGCGGCGGGCGCTCGCCAATGCCGGCCTCGGCTATGAGGACGTGCAGCAGGCGATCGTCGGCTACGTCTATGGTGATTCGACCTCCGGCCAGCGCGCGCTCTACGGCGTCGGCATGAGCGGCATCCCGATCGTCAATGTGAACAACAACTGTTCGACCGGGTCGACGGCGCTCTTCCTCGCCCGACAGCTCGTCGAGGCGGGTGCGGTCGACTGCGTGCTGGCGCTCGGTTTCGAGCAGATGCGGTCGGGCGCGCTGACCGAGCACTGGAGCGACCGGCCGTCGCCCTTCTCGCGTTTCGACGAGCTGTGCGCCGAGATCGCTCCCTACCCGGTGCCGCTGGCGCTGCGCTACTTCGGCGGCGCCGGCGTCGAATACATGCAGCGCCACGGCGCGACGGCGAGCCTCTTCGCGCGCGTGCGCGCCAAAGCGAGCCGGCACGCTGCGCACAACCCCGGCGCGCTGCTGCGCAAGGTGGTCAGCGAGGAAGAAGTGCTGGCGGCGCCGCTGATCTGTGCCGAGGCCGGCATGACGCGGCTGATGGCCTGCCCGCCGACCTGCGGTGCGGCGGCGGCGATCATCGTCTCGCCCGCCTTTGCCGCCCGCCGCAATCTCGACCGGCGCGTGGTGATCGCCGCGCAGGCGATGACCACCGACCGCCCGGGAACCTTCGACAAACGCAGCATGTTGGCGCTGGTCGGCGCCGACATGAGCCGCGAGGCGGCCGACCTCGTCTACGAGCAGGCGGGAATCGGTCCCGGCGACATCGACGTCGTCGAACTGCACGACTGCTTCGCCCAGAACGAGGTCATCAGCTACGAGGCGCTGCGCCTGTGCCCCGAGGGCGGCGCCGAGCAATTCGTCGCCGACGGCGACAACAGCTACGGCGGCAGGGTGGTGACCAACCCCTCCGGCGGCCTGCTGTGCAAGGGGCATCCGCTCGGCGCCACCGGGCTCGCGCAGTGCGCCGAACTGGTCGAACAGTTGCGCGGCGAAGCCGGCGAACGGCAGGTGGCGGGCGCCCGCATCGCGCTGCAGCACAATCTCGGGCTTGGCGGCGCCTGCGTCGTCACGCTCTACCAGCGGGCCGCCTGAGCCGTCGCCGGGCAACGACGTGGCAGCCCGGCGGCGGGCCGCGGCGCACGCCCCCGGTGACCGCCGCCGGAGGCGGTTTCAATCGACAGGGAGCAATTCATGGCAAAACTCGCAGGCAAGGTGGCGATCGTCAGCGGTTCCGGCCGCGGCATCGGTCGCGCGGTGGCGCTCAAGCTGGCGGAGGAGGGCGCGC
This sequence comes from Candidatus Accumulibacter iunctus, assembly GCA_002345025.1. Classification (GTDB taxonomy): domain Bacteria; phylum Pseudomonadota; class Gammaproteobacteria; order Burkholderiales; family Rhodocyclaceae; genus Accumulibacter; species Accumulibacter iunctus. The sequence goes on from DDUX01000120.1 coordinate 10,945, forward strand.
ATGTGGTGGTCAACGATGTCGACACCGCAACGGCGGCAGAGACCGTCAGCGCCATCGTCGCTGCCGGCGGCCAGGCGGTCGCCTGCGTCGGCAGTGTCACCAGCGCCGATTTCGCCGAGCGCTTCGTGCAGACGGCGCTCAGCCAGTTCGGCGGCCTCGACATCATCATCAACAACGCCGGTTACACCTGGGACAATGTCGTCCAGAAGATGAGCGACGAGCAATGGCAGGCGATGCTCGACGTCCATCTGACGGCGCCCTTCCGCATCCTGCGCGCGGCCGCCGACTTCTTCCGCGCCGCCGCCAAGAGCGAGAGCGACAGCGGCTGTCAAAGCTACCGCAAGGTCGTCAATGTCTCGTCGATCGCCGGTGTCGGCGGCAACGCCGGGCAGGCCAACTACGCCGCCGCCAAGGCCGGCATCGTCGGCCTGACGCGCACGCTGGCGAAGGAGTGGGGGCGCTACCGCGTGAACGTCAACTGCGTCGCCTTCGGCCTGATCAACACGCGGCTGACCAGTGCCGCCGCCGGCGACGCGGTGCTCGACATCGAGGGCCGGCAGATCAAGGCCGGCGTCAATCCGGAGCTGCTGCAGCAGATGGCGGCGATGATCCCGCTCGGCCGCGGCGGCACGCCGGAGGAGGCGGCCGGCGCCGTCGTCATGCTCTGCTACCCGGAAGCCAACTACGTCTCCGGCGAACTGCTCGTCTGCGGCGGCGGCTTCCGCATCTAGGCCCGGGCGACGTCCGATGGCGATCGCCCGCACCCTCTTCGACGACGGCCACCGGCAGTATGCGGCGGCGCTCGACCGCTTCATCGCACTCGAGGTGGCGCCGCACTACGAGCGCTTTGAAGAGCAGGGCTTTGTCGACCGCGAGCTGTGGCTGCGCGCCGCCGCCGCCGGCTTCCTCTGCTCGTCGCTGCCCGAGGAGTACGGCGGTGCCGGCGCCGACAAGCTGTACAGCGTCGTCCTCTTCGAGCAACTGGCGCGCAACGCGGTGCAGAACCTGCTCGGCTGGTCGCTGCATTCGGAGATCGTTGCCCCCTACCTGCTGCACTACGGCAGCGAGGCGATCCGTCAGCGCTACCTGCCGCGCATGGCGAGTGGCGAGCTGATCGGCGCCATCGCGATGACCGAGCCCGGCGCGGGCTCCGACCTGCAGGGGCTGCGCACGACGGCGCTGCGTGACGGCGAGGACTACATCCTCAACGGCGGCAAGACCTTCATCACCAACGGCTCGCTCTGCGATCTCGTCGTCGTCGTCGCGAAGACCGATCCGGCCGCTGCCGGCAAGGGCATCAGCCTGCTCGTCGTCGACATGCGCTGGCCCGGCTGCAGTCGCGGGCGGCGGCTGAAGAAGATCGGCATGCGCGCGCAGGACACCGGCGAACTCTTCTTCGACGACGTGCGCGTGCCGCTCGACCACCTGCTCGGCGAGGAGAACCGCGGCTTCGCCTACCTGATGAACGAGCTGCCGTGGGAGCGGCTGCAGATCGCCATCAGTGCCGTCGCGCAGGCGGAAGCGGCGATCGAATGGAGCAGCCGCTACTGCCGCGAACGCCAGGCCTTCGGGCAGGCGATCATGCAGTTCCAGAACACCCGCTTCACCCTCGCCGAGGCGCTGACTGAGGTGCAGGTGGCGCGCGTCTTCGTCGACCGCTGCATCGAACTCTTCGTCCGCGGCGAACTCGACGCGACGGCGGCGTCGATGGCCAAGTACTGGTGCACGGACCTGCAGTGCAAGGTGCTCGACGCCTGCCTGCAACTGCACGGCGGCAACGGCTGCATGCTCGACTACCCGATCGCCCGCGCCTGGACCGACGCCCGCGCCGCGCGCATCTACGGCGGCAGCAACGAGATCATGAAGGAACTGATCGCCCGGCAGTTGCCGTGAATTCCGGGGACAGTATACTAAATTCGCCGAGGGCGCGTTCGACGCGCTGCGGGTCGCGGGCCACGGCCGGTGCCGTGCACCCAGCCGCTGCGTCGTCTGCACCGTCAGCCGTTCGCGCGCCAAGCGTTGGGCGCCGCTGCGTTCACCGGTTCACGACGTCGCATGCCATCGTCCAAGCGGCGCCTGAGTCCGGGCCGATGCAGCACGGAGAGAGTGCTAGAATCTGTCGATGATCGATTGGTCAACCTGTCCAGCTGTAGAGTGCCATCCTGACGTGGTGAGCGGGGCCTGGGTCTTTCGGAGCACCCGTGTGCCCGTCGCGGCCCTCTTTGAGAACCTTGAGGCGGGCGCCACGTTGGTCGAGTTTGTCCAGTGGTTTCCGGGCGTCAGCCTTGAACAGGCGAAGAGCGTTCTCGAGCATGCCGCCCGGAGCTCGCTTGCGGCAGCGTAGATGCGTATCGTGTTTGATCAGGGTACGCCAGTGCCACTGCGCCATTGCCTTGTCGATCACTTCGTCGTCACCGCCTTCGAGCAGGGCTGGTCAACGCTGAGAAACGGCGAACTCCTTGCGGCGGTGGAGAGAGAAGGCTTTGATCTCCTGATCACCACGGATCGCCGGCTGAAGCATCAGCAGAACCTCGGCGCAAGAGCAATCGGAATCATCGTCCTGAGCACCACGAGTTGGCCGCGCATACGCGCCGTCGAGCACATGGTCGTGGCCGCCGTCCAGAACGTCGCACCAGCCCGGTTGATCGAGGTCGAGATTCCGTGACGCGCAATTCGGGGACAGTATACTAAATTCGCCGAGGGCGCGTTCGACGCGCTGGGGGTCGCGGGCCACGGCCGGTGCCG
>DDUX01000144.1:0-13512 GCA_002345025.1 Candidatus Accumulibacter iunctus
TACCGCTTGACTCGAAAGACAGTTTCTTATTCGTTAGCAGGCTGCGTCATACTGGATTTAGCAACGGCTTTACACCAAAGGTTATCCCTTCCCGGCATTGCCTTTCTAGGGCATACGCTTCCGCACTAGAGCCGACGGCGGCGAACTGGTATTCGAGCCGTTCGTTGATGTAAACCTTGGTCAGATTGTCGAGAGTCAATGCACCCGAGGCGAACTCGGACAGTTGCTCCGGTCTCAGGGAAGGGATTACGAGTCTGTTGGCGACATAGACACAGAACTGATCTCCACTAAGACGTCCAGAGGCGTGACTTGCGAGACGGGTAACAAGACCGAGCTTTGACCTTGCCGACCCGAGCGCTTTCTCAAACTGCCGACCCGACATGCCGCAATAGATCAGAGCCTGACTCTCCCAAACCGCGTACACGCCTACCGCCACAGCCGGGACTTCGGAATTCGGCCAGTCAGAGAATCTATGTCGACGGGAGAACGCTGTCATCGGCCTGCTAACGTCTGAATTCACCGGACTTGCGCGGCTTCATGCGTAAGGTCCGGTGGAATGATGGGCTGGGCACCCTATGCTAATGAGACTCCACCTATCGTGGTTCGCTACACTTGCCCGGCTTTGCCATTTCGAGCTTGGCGACATCCTTCTTGCCTTGCTCTTCAGGGACTTGCTCCAGTCCAGCACCACCAACGAATACGCCTAGCTTAATGAACTGCCGAATGAAGTAGTTCTTGCCCGTTTCAAATAATACCTCAAGGGTATTTGGCGAAAATTCAGATTCCGTATCGATTTTGTGAGTTTTCCCGCCCTCAACCTCAGTATAGAAAAACACATCTGGCGCACTTTCTCCAATGCACTTCGAATCAATCCATATGTCCTTCTTGAGAGCTTTTCCGACGAAGCTATCACGATAAACATATACGCCAGCATTACCTTGAGAGGGAGGGTTGAATTCTTTAGCTTTTGCTGATTCAGCCATTGTGGCCATTTCAACAGATGCACACCCTGAAATTAGAAGTCCGGTGGCAACTATTAAGGCGGAGACGATTCTCATGGAATGAATACCTCGGTTGACTAATAAGCGTTTTGAGCCGGTGTACGCCCGCTCACGGCTAACTGATGCCCAACGAATAGCGTTTATCTGCCGCGCCGATAGCGTCCGGCCTTGCCGCTGGTGCATCCGCGGCAGATAAACCTCGTTGGACTGAAGCGCCTCGACGGCGGTACTTTATGGGGATTGTAAGCGTCTCGCGCCGCCGGTCAAGCCACGGGCAAGGCTCGGGACGGCCTGGCCAGAGGCAGACGAGCAGCTTCCTGCCGTTCGCGAGCAGGTCGCTGGAAGGAAGCAGGTGCTCCGACACACAGAAAGCAGCGCTGGAGTGATGCCTTCGGCGAGCCGGTGACGCGCCACCCCCTGGCAGCCTGAACCGCCATCGCTTACAGCAATCCCCTCGCCACCCCTTGGCCCTTCTCATGGCGGGCCACGAACCGAGGCGCCCTGCGGCGTCGCCCGGCGCAGCGGCGGAATCACCGCCGTCGGCACGAACCGACCCGAGCCGCAGTGGGGACAGCGCGCCCACTCGGCGCGACCGACGCGCTGCAGGAACTCCTCCACCGTCGCCGTGACCAGCGGATCGGCTGCCGGCACCGACAAGGCTTGCCGCGCCAGCGCCAGCTTCGTCGCCTTCGCTGCCGGCGCCAGCAGGCCATAGTGCCGAATCCGCTTGAAACCGCCCGGCAACACGTGCAGCAGGAAGCGCTCGATGAACTCCTCCGCCGGCAACTGCAGGACGCGTTTGCCCGGCGTCGCGCGCACGCGGAAACGGACCGTCGTCTCGTCCATCCCGACCAGACGCTCGTTCGAGATCGCCACCCGATGCGTGTAGCGTGCGAGGTACTCGAGCACCTGCTCCGGGCCGCCGAGCGGCTGCTTCGCGTAGACCACCCAGTCGTGCCGCAGCAACTGCTGGCGCAGGGCGCGCCAGACCTTCTCGTCGGCCAGCGCTTCGGCCAACGACTGGCCCGCGCCTCGGGCTTCGCCCAGCGCCGCGATGAACTTGCCGCGGAAGACCCGCGACAGTGCCCGGATCGGAAACAGGAAGCCGCGCTTCGGCGACTTCCATTCCCCGGCAGGCGTCAGCGCCCCGCCAGCGACCAGGGCGTGCACATGCACATGCCGCCCAAGGTCCTGCTTCCAGGTATGCAACACGAGCGAGAACGCCAGCTTGCCGCCCAGCCGGCGTGGGTTGCCGCCGAACTCGGCGAGGGTGGCCGATGCCGCGCCGAAGAGGATCTCGTAGACCACCCGCGGGCGCTGGCCGATCAGCGCGTGCAGCGCATGCGGCAGGGTGAACACCAGATGAAAATACGGCACCGGCAACAGCTCCTGGCGCCGTTTCGCCAGCCAGTCTTCCTTGGCGCGCGTCTGGCACTGCGGGCAGTGGCGGTTGCGGCACGAGTGATGGACGTGTCGCGTCACACCGCAGCAGTCGCAGGTCTCGACGTGGCCGCCGAGTACGGCCGTGCGACAGGCGACGATCGCCCGCCAGACCTTCGCCTTGGCCGACGACAGGACGTGGCTGGCGAGGTACGCCGGCCCGTGCCGGCGGAAGACCTCGGCCAGCGTCACCGGCGCCGACTCAAGTCAGCGGAGCAAGCAGTTCCAGCGGCGAGGTGTTGCCGGTCAGTTTCGAGCGTGCCAGATGCAGGTAGCGCGCGGTCGTCGACAGATGATCATGGCCGAGGAGCCGGCCGATGCTGTAGAGATCGACACCGGCTTCGAGCAGGTGCGTGGCGAAGGCGTGGCGAAGACCGTGGATGCCGCCTTCAGGGGCGATGCCGGCGGCGTTGCGCGCCGCGTAGTAGATCCGCTGCGCGGTCTGGATCTCCATCGGGCCGCTGCCGCTGCGGTTGCTGAACAACCACCGCTGCGGCCGGGTGTCGCGCCAGTACGTCCGCAGCGCTGCGAGCAGCCGCGGCGACAGCAGCGTATAGCGATCCTTGCCGCCCTTGCCGTGCCACAACCTTGAGGCACATGCGATCGGCAGCGCTCTCAATGTCACGGACCTGCAGGTTGCACACTTCGGACACCCGCAGGCCGGCGGCGTAGGTGGTCATCAGCAGCGTTCGCCCGCGCAGGGTTCGCGCCGCGTCGATCAGGCGCGCGACCTCCTCGCGCGAGAGGATCTGCGGCAGCCGTTAGCGACCTCGCTCCCGGAAAGCGGCCGTGACATCCGCACGGTGCAGGAGCTGTTGGGGCATGCGGATGTGTCGACGACGATGATCTACACGCATGTGCTGAATCGCGGCGGGTTGGGCGTGCGCAGCCCGCTCGACGACCTGCACTGATCTCCTGTCCGCATCGAGGTACCCGCGACGCCCGGGTAAGCAGGATGCCGGTCCGTGATCAACTCCTGGCGGCAGCCGGCGACGTTCGCCTCAGCCCGCCCTGGCGCGCGCTTCCGCCGTTGATGCCGTTGATGCCGTTGATGCCGTTGATGCCGCCATCGCCGCCGCCTCGCGGCGCAACGACCATTGCTGGACCAGCGCGTAGAGCGCGGGAATGACGGCGAGCGTGAGGATCGTCGAAGAGATCATGCCGCCGACCATCGGCGCCGCGATGCGGCGCATCACCTCCGGGCCGGTTCCCGTTCCCCACATGATCGGCAGCAGACCAGCCATGATGGCGACGACGGTCATCATCTTCGGCCGCACGCGCTCGACGGCGCCTTCCATGACCGCCCGGTAGAGGTCGTCGGCGGTCGCTGCGCGCCCGGCTGCGCGGCATTCCTGCCGGATCGCCTGCCAGGCATGGTCGAGATGGATGAGCATGACGACGCCGGTCTCGGCGGCGACGCCGGCGAGCGCGATGAAGCCGACGGCGACCGCCACCGACAGGTTGTAGTCGAGCAGCCAGATCAGCCAGATGCCGCCGACGAGCGCCAAGGGGACCGAGAGCATGACGATCAGCGTTTCGCCGATGCGCCGGAAGTTGAGGTAGAGGAGCAGGAAGATCGACAGCAGGGTGACCGGGATGACGATCTTCATCCGCTCGATCGCCGGTTGCATATACTCGAACTGGCCGCTCCAGGTGACGTAGCAGCCGGGCGGGAAGCTGATCCGCTCGGCGACCGCCCGCTTGGCGTCGGCGACGTAGCGGCCGATGTCGCGATCGCGGATGTCGACGTAGATGCAGGCGGAGAGCAGGGCGTTCTCGGTGCGCACGACGGGCGCGCCCTTGCTGATGACGACGCGCGCCACCTGCCCGAGCGGGATCATCGCGCCGCCCATCGTCGGCACCAACACCTCGTGGGCGATCTGCTGTGGGTCGCCGCGGAGTTCGCGCGGATAGCGGACGGTGACGCCGAAACGTTCCCGGCCTTCGACCGTGGTGGTGACGATTTCGCCGCCGAGGGCGGCGCCGATGACGTCCTGCAGGTCGCCGACCGCCAGGCCGTAGCGCGCCAGTCGTTCGCGGTCGGGTTCGATGTCGAGATAGAAGCCGCCGGTGATGCGCTCGGCGAAGGCGCTGCTGGTGCCGGGGACGGTCCTGACGACGGGCTCGACTTCCTTCGCCAGCTCTTCCATCGCCCCGAGTTCGCGGCCGAAGACCTTGATGCCGATCGGCGTGCGGATGCCGGTGGACAGCATGTCGATGCGCGCCTTGATCGGCATCGTCCACGAGTTGGCGACGCCGGGGATCTGCAGTGCCTGGTCGAGTTCGCCGATCAGCCGGTCGATGTTCAGCCCGGGGCGCCATTCGGACTCGGGCTTCAGGTTGATCACCGTCTCGAACATCTCGGTCGGCGCCGGATCGGTCGCCGTGTTGGCGCGCCCCGCCTTGCCCCAGACCGAAGCGACTTCGGGAAAACTCATGATGATCCGGTTCTGCGTCTGCATCAGCTCCGCCGCCTTGGTGATCGACATACCGGGCAGCGAGGTCGGCATGTAGAGCAGCGAACCTTCGTTGAGCGTCGGCATGAACTCGGAGCCGAGGCGCGAGGCCGGGTAGACCGTGGCGCCGATCGCCAGCACGGCGAGGACGATGGTCCGCTTCTTCCAGCGCATGACGGCGGCGATGAGCGGGCGATAGACGCGGATGAGGAAGCGGTTCACCGGGCTCCTGGCTTCCGGCATGATCGTGCCGCGGATGAACAGCAGCATCAGCACCGGCACCAGCGTCACCGGGAGAATCACCGCGCCGGCCATGGCGAAGGTCTTGGTGTAGGCGAGCGGCGAGAACAACCGCCCTTCCTGTCCCTGCAGCGCGAACACCGGCAGGAACGAGACGGTGATGATCAGCAGCGAGAAGAACAGCGCCGGGCCGACCTCGCGGCAGGCGGCGAGGATCGCGCTGTCGCGCTCGGCGGGCGAGTGCTCCGCCGGCAGGCGTTCGAGATGCTTGTGGGCGTTCTCGATCATGACGATCGCTGCGTCGATCATGGCGCCGATGGCGATGGCGATGCCGCCGAGGCTCATCAGGTTGGAGTTCATGCCGAGCGCGCGCATGGCGATGAAGGCGATGAGGATGCCCACCGGCAGCATCAGGATGGCGACCAGCGCGCTGCGCAGGTGCAGCAGGAAGACGACGCACACCAGCGCGACGATGAGCGACTCCTCGACCAGCGTTCGCTTGAGCGCTTCGCTGGCGCGGTCGATCAGCTCGGAACGGTCATGGGCCGTCTCCACCGTCACCCCTGCCGGCAGCCCGGGGGCGATTTCCCCGATGCGGGTCTTCAGGTTGTGGATCACCTCGAGCGCGTTCTGACCATGGCGCGCCATCGCGATGCCGGACACCACCTCGCCTTCGCCGTTCAGTTCGGTCAGCCCGCGCCGCTCGTCGGGTGCGAGTTCGACGCGGGCGATGTCGCGGATCAGCACCGGCGTGCCGCGTTCGCTCTTGACGACCAGCGTCTCGATGTCGCTGCGGCCGCGCAGGTAGCCCCTGCCGCGCACCATGTACTCGGTCTCGGCCATTTCGACGTCGCGGCCACCGACGTCGCGGTTGGAGTGGCGGATCACCTGTGCGAGCTTCATCAGTGGGATGCCGTAGGCGCGCAGCTTGACCGGGTCGACCGTCACCTGGTAGGTCTGCACGAAGCCGCCCATCGAGGCGACTTCGGCGACGCCGTGCGCCTTGCTCAGTTGGTAGCGGACGTACCAGTCCTGGATCGTCCGCAGCTCGGCCACGGTCCGGTCGCGGGCGAGCAGGACATACTGGTAGACCCAGCCGACGCCGCTGGCGTCAGGCCCGAGGGGGGGGGGACGCCGCGGGCAGGCGGCCGGCGGCGGAACTCAGGTACTCGAGAACGCGCGAGCGCGCCCAGTAGATGTCGGTGTCGTCGTCGAAGATGATGTAGACGAACGAGGCGCCGAAGAAGGAGAAGCCGCGCACCACTTTCGATTTCGGCACCGCCAGCATGGCGGTGGTCAGCGGGTAGGTCACCTGGTCCTCGACCACCTGCGGCGCCTGGCCGGCATACTCGGTGTAGACGATGACCTGCACGTCGGCGAGGTCGGGCAGGGCGTCGATCGGCGTCCGCAGCAGCGCGTGGATGTCGCCGAGGGTGATGAAGAGGGCGGCGTGCACGACCAGGAAGCGGTTCCTGCCCGACCAGTCGATGATCCTGGACAGCATCCTGCGGCGCCTCGCGGTCGTCGTTCCGTGACCGTTCCCTCGCCGCGGTGGCCCGCTCCCCAGCTTGCCGGCCGCCCGCCGTCGCTGCGCTCGCTGGCCTTGCCCGCGGCGCCGTCGGCGGTCGGGCCGAGGCTGGCCACCGCCGCCCTGAGGTTGCTCTCGGAGTCGATCAGGAAGTTGGCGGCGACGACCACCTGCTCGCCTTGGCTGACGCCGGCGAGGACCTCGACGTAGTCGTCGCTGCGCGCTCCGAGGCAGACCGCGCGCGGCTCGAAGCGGCCTTCGGCCTGCCGGATCAGGATGATCCGGCGGGTGCCGCTGTCGATCACGGCGGAGACCGGCACGCTCGGCACCGCGGCCCGGGTGGCCAGCGGCAGTTCCACCTGGGCAAACATCGACGGCTTGAGCAGCCGGCCCGGATTGGCGAGTTCGATGCGCGCCGGCACCGCGCGCGTCTCGGCGTTCAGCGTCGGATAGACGTAGGCGACGACGCCTTCGAAGTGCTTGCCGGGATGGGCATTGATCGTCACCCTGGCCTTGCCGCCGGTGCGGACGAGGCCGATGTCCCGCTCGAGGCTGTCGGCGATGGCCCACACCGATGACAGGTCGGGGACCTGATAGAGCGTCTCGCCGGGCATGAAGCGCATGCCGTGGACGGCTTTCTTCTCGGTGACGATGCCCGCCACCGGCTAACGGAAGCTGATCGTCCGGCGCGCGTCGCCGGAGCGCGCGAGCGCTGCCAGTTGGTCTTCGGCGACGCCCCAGTCGCGCAGTCGGCGGAGGCTCGCTGCGGCGAGTTCCTGCATTCCCGAGCGAGCGGAGTCGCTGCCGTCGTGCAGGGACTCGACGCCCTGGGCGGCGATCGCGTACTCGCGCTGCGTGGCGACCAGTTCCGGGCTGTAGACCTCGAACAGCGGCTGACCCCTGGCGACCGGCTGGCCGCTGACGTTGCCGTACAGACGTTCGACATAGCCTTCGAAACGCGGCGCGATGGCATGGACGCGGCGCTCGTCGGGCTCGATGCGGCCGGCGGCACGCAGCGTCCGGTCGAGGGCACGGAGCTGGACCGCTTCGCTGCGCACGCCGAGCTTCTGCACCTTCTCGGTGCTGATCCGGAGCTGCCTCGCGGCGGCCGGATCGGCGTCGTCCTCGCCCTCTCGGACGGGGATGTAGTCCATTCCCATCGACTCCTTCCTGGGTGCCGGCGAGGTGTCCGCTAGGCCCATCGGATTGCGGTAGTAGAGGATGCGCGGCTCCTTTCTGCCGGCGTTGGCGGTTTCGCCGGTGGTGCTGGCGACGCTGCCGCCGCTCTCCGAAGCCGGCGACGCGGCGCCCCGGCTGCCCAGCCAGTAACCTCCGGCGGCGGCCAGCGCGGCAACGGCGAGAGCGGTGACGATTGCGGCGAGCAGCCTCACAGATCCTCCCCCAACAACCTTTCGATCTCGGCCAGCCGTACCTGCGCCTCGCTCTGCGCCTTGATCTGCCGCTGTCGCGCCTGCCGCATCTGCCGCTGAGCTTGGAGCAGCGTCACGAAGTCGACCTTGCCGGTCTCGTAGCCGGCCAGCGCCGAGCGGAAACTCGGCTCGGCCTGTGGCAGGAGGGTGCCCGTTGCCAGCGTCTCGATCCGGCGCGCCGCCTCGATGCCGGCGAGATTCTCGGCGAGTTCCGCCGTGCTCGGGCGCGCCAGCAGGGCATTCAGGCGGGCGTTGAGCTGGCGGCTGTCGTTTTCCAGTTGCAGCAGTTCGCCACGCCGGTCGGTCTGCTCGACCTGCGCGCGGATGACGTCCTGCTGCGCAGCCAGTCTGCCGGCGTAGCGCGCCTGCCTGCGCCACCTGCTCCAGCCGCAGGCTGAGGTCGAGAAGCTCGCGCGTCAGCCGTTCGTTGCGGTAGAGGTAGTGGCGTTGGGCGTGTGCCGCCTTGATCCGCGCCGTGATGTCGGACCAGTTTCCCCAGGCCTTGCCGGTGGCGCCTTCGGCCTCGAGTTCGGCGATCTCCCGCTGCAGGTCGCGCTTGCCGAACCACGCTAGATCCTGCGGCAGCAGTTAGCGCGTGCTGCCGACCCCGCTCGGCGAGAGGGTGGCGTTCTGTTCGCCGGATTTGGTGATGTCGCGCAGTTCCATCCGGAACTTCGGGTCGGCCAGCGAGCCGGCAGCCATCGCGCGTTCGCGGGCGGCGTCGGCCTCGGAGCGCATCGCGGCATACTCGGGATTCATCTCCCGGGCGAAGGCGAGCAGGCTGGCCGCCGTCCGGCCGATCGTGCCATCGTCGGCAGGCGCGTACAGCGCCACCCCGGGTGTCAGGGCGAGAATGGACAGCAGAGCAAGAACAGCGGTTGGTCGCATGCAATCTCCCGCAGTGATCCGGACTGGCGAAGCTCGGCGACGGCCGGGCTTCGCCGGCAAGCGAAGGGTTGCCGACGGCGGCGCCCCGCTGCCGGCCAAGCCGGCGGCGGTCGGCCGGTGCCACGCGACCGGGCGCAAGCCATTGCCGGAGCGATCGCACCCGGCAGTCTGCGCGGGACAGTCCGACGGCAAGCTGACCCGGAGATTACATTTGTGTCATCTGGCGCCGGCCTGCCGGCAGCGGCTGCGGCGTCGTCGCCGGGCAGGGCATCGCCAGCGTGATCAGCTCGTGATCGCGCCGCCAGATCACCTCGGCGCGATTGACCACCAGCCACCAGCTTTGCATGGCCGGATGCGGCTTCCTGCCGGCGAATGCCGTCGGCGTCAGGACGGCAAGGCACCAGCTCGGCTCGGCTGCCCGCACCGAGCGGTAGATGACGGCGCCGACACCGGCGTCGCGCGCGACCCGGGCGAAGGACTGCGTCGCGGCGTAGTCGCTGGGGTGCGTCCAGGCAGCGGCGTCGGTCCGGAAGGGGTCGTCGCGCAGGTCGACGGCCGTCGTGCGCAGCTCGGCGCGGAAAGCGGTGTGGGCGACCGGGCCGATGCGCTCGAGGTCTTCGGCATCCTGCAGGAAGCGCCAGCGCCAGTAGCCGAGTTCGGCGCAGGAGGTGCGCACCGTCGCAGCGCCGTAGAAGACGCCGGGATCGGTGACGGTACGGAAGCGCGAGCCGTGTGCCGCGGGTGGATAGCGAAAGGGGGTCGCCAGCAGGTAGTCGAGTTCGCTGGCCGCAGCGGGGAGCGCCGGCTTGCTGGCTTCGAGCAGCGACTCGAGGACTTCCTGCTCGGCGGCGTCGTCGACGATCTTCATCGTCGCCGCCACATGCTGCGCCTCGACGATCCGCCAGACGCAGCCGCGCCAGTCGCGCGCCTCAGACGAGACTGCGGGAGGCGTCCAGGTAATGGACGACACGGACCAGTCCTTCGGTGTTGGCGATGAGGTCCACGGGGCGACCGTTGAGCCCGCGGTTGTTGCTGGCGAGCCATCTGCACGCTGCTTCCTGCTCACCGACGATCGAGTCGAGCGAGCGGAAGGCGCGGACGAACAATACCGCCAGCTCCCACTCCTTGCGCTTCTCGTCGAGCTGGTAGACGCCGGAGTACAGTCGGCTGACCGTCGCCGCGCTGATGCCGAGCACCCGGGCCAGTCGCGAGCGCGGGATGTGCAGATGATCGGCGGCGCGCGTCACCGCCTTGCTCAGGACGGCGGCCGGCTCGGCGCTGCTGGCCGCCTGCATGCTGGTTCGGGGCATCTCGTTCTCCTTTCCATGGAAATTATAGCGAACAATCGTTTCCTGGGAAGGATCTGGCCGCAGTCTCGTGAAGCGGCCCTGCGTGGCCGTCGAGGCGGCGAGGCGGTCTCTGGCCGTTGCTGGCGGCATTGACGCCACTCGCCGCGGCTGCCTATACTGGCCGCGGAGCCACCGGATCGGCCAACCCCGGGACGATTCGCGAGAGGACCGAACGATGCGGGGGCGGACGCCAGACGACAGGATCGATTCTCGAGGCGGGCGCCGCCCCAGCGAGTGACCACGAGCTGCACGCAGCAAGGAGGCCCGGACATGCAACGCGAACTTCCCGATCTGAAAGTCACGCCGCCGGTGGAAGGCGAGAAGGTGCGCATCGTCTTCCACGCCGACGGCAAGCAGTACGAGCTGCCCGTCCTCGGCGGCACCCATGGTCCGAAGCTGATCGACGTCCGGCGCCTCTATGCCGAGACGGGCTACCTGACTTACGACCCGGGCTTCATGTCGACCGCCAGCTGCGATTCGGCGATCACGTACATCGATGGCGAGGCAGGCATCCTGCTGCACCGCGGCTACCCGATCGAGGATCTGGCGGCGCACGCCGATTTCCTCGAGGTCTGCTATCTCCTGCTCTACAGCAAGCTGCCGTCGGCCGCGGAACTGGCCGGTTTCAAGGAACTGATCGTGCATCACAGCATGGTGCACGAGCAGTTCAAGCGCTTCTTCGAGGGTTTCCGCCGCGATGCCCACCCGATGGCGGTGATGGTCGGCACGGTCGGGGCGCTCAGCGCCTTCTACCACGACCGCATCGACATCACCGACCCGGAAGCGCGGCTGGTGGCGACGCATCGTCTGATCGCCAAGATGCCGACGATCTGCGCCATGGCGTTCAAGTACTCGCTCGGACGCCCGTTCCTCTATCCGCGCAACGACCTCGGCTACGCGGAGAACTTCCTGCGCATGTCGTTCGGCGTTCCCGCCGAGGAGTACGTGGTCAGCCCGGTGCTGGCGCGCGCGATCAACCGTTTCCTCGTCCTGCATGCCGATCACGAACAGAACGCCTCGACGGCGACGGTGCGCATCGCCGGTTCGAGCCGTGCCAATCCCTATGCCTGCGTCGCCGCCGGCATCACGGCGCTGTGGGGGCCGGACCACGGCGGAGCGAACGAGGCGGTGGTGAACATGCTCGAGGAGATCGGCAGCAAGGACCGCATCCCGCTGTACATCAATCGCGCCAAGGACCGCAACGATCCCTTCCGGCTGACCGGCTTCGGCCACCGGGTCTACAAGAACTACGATCCGCGGGCGGCGGTGCTGCGCGAATCGTGCCACGAGGTGCTGGCCGAACTGGGCAAGGAGGACGAGCCGCTGTTCGCACTGGCGCTCGAACTCGAACGGATCGCCCTCGAGGACGAGTACTTCATCGAGCGCAAGCTGTTTCCGAATGTGGACTTCTACTCGGGAATCATGCTGCGCGCGATCGGCTTCCCGACCGCGATGTTCCCTTCGCTCTTCGCGCTCGGCCGCTCGATCGGCTGGATTGCCCAGTGGAAGGAGATGATCGAAGCCTCGGACCAGCACATCGCGCGGCCGCGCCAGCGTTACACCGGCGAGCCGGTGCGCGCCTACGTGCCGCTTGCCGATCGCTGATGTCACTCACCGCTGGGCGTTGGCGCCCAAGCGGCGGTGATCGCGTCATTGCTCGCGCTCCGGTGCGTCAGCACGCCCGCCAGATCGATCCTGTGGTTCGCTCAGCTCAGACCAGCGCCGGCTGGAAACGCGGACCGGCCAGAGGAGCGGGCGTCAACAGCATGTCGCGACTGAATTCGTCGTACATCCCAGCGAAACCAACCGAAACCAACCATTCCAAAGACAACGAGCACGGCTCAATGCATTCCCCTTTTTACCAGGAAATCGCAATGGTCGTGCCCGGTTGGCCAGGCGATTCTTGGATCGTCAGGAGCAACCCCAGCCTTTCGGCGATCAATGTGACGAGATACAGTCCGAGACCGCCTTCGGCCCGGGCGTGCTTCGCTGGGGCGGAACCCAACAGCGCCTTGTGGTTCGGCGAGAGGCCGGGTCCGTGGTCGGATACCGTCAGTGCTTCGGCCGTCAGGATCAGCGCGATTTCGCCAGTCTGGGCGTGCTGAAGCGCGTTGAGCACCAGGTTGCGCACAAGCATCTTCGCCAACGTCGGGTCGGCCTTGATCATGAGGGACCCTGCCGGTGGCGACCAAATGATGCGATCCGTAGCCAGGCCGGCATCGCCAAGGTCGGCGATGACGCTGGTGCACAAGCCGGCCATGTCGACTTCCGATTCGGCATTAGTCGTTCTCGTACGGGACAACGTCAGGATGGCGTTGATTTGTTCGCGCATTTCGTCGGCCGCCACGCGGATGCGCCGCAATGCACGATCAGTCGCTTCACCGCAGGGGGCGCCGCGCTTTTCGATGACGTCCAGCGCTCCGGCAATCACCGACACCGGCGTCCGCAGCTCATGGCTGGCCATCGAGACCAGACGCCGTTCGCGCGCCATGAAACGCTCCAGTTCTTCCAGGTAGCGGGAGAAAGCTCGAGCAATTTCCCGCAGTTCGACTTCGGTAAAATCCGTCGGAAAGCTGGCCGAGGCGTCGGTCCGCCGGTCCGACGTCAGCTTGCCGATGGCGGTGGCGAGCCGCGAAAGCGGGCGCGTGACACGATCTGCGGTAAGGCGCGACAACAACAAACCGAAGAGCAGCGCAGCTACGGCGACGGCGAAAAGAACGCCGCGAAACATTGCTTCGCGGCGTTCAAAGTGCGTGACGTCTTTCGCCAGGTAGAGCGTGCCGTTCCGCTCCCTCTCGACATGAACCAGATAGCTCCTGTCATCAATCTGAAGCTCACCCTTGTACGGAGGTTTCAGGCCCGCGAACAGCGGGGGAACCCGCTCTGACGATCCTTCGGCAATGAATACGGCCTGGAGTCCGGCCGCTTCAAGCCGGCTTCCGTGACTATCGAGGTGCGCGAGGAAGAACGATTCCTCGTCCGCGAAGACCAGGTGCAGCATCGCACGTTCCATGTCCTCGTAGGCCAAGGACACCGTCACGAACAGAAGAACGGTCGTGGCGACGCTGACCGCGGCCACCCCACGGAAGACCCTTGTTCGTAGCGACGTCGCCGCAGCCACGCTATTCTTCCCCTGGCTTGACCAAGCGGTAACCGCGACCGTACATGGCGCGGATCATG
>DDUX01000144.1:13819-19370 GCA_002345025.1 Candidatus Accumulibacter iunctus
TCCGCGTCTCCCCAGATGACGCGTGACAGTTCTTCGTGAGTGACCAGGCGCGGATACGCGCGCATGAGCACTTCGAGGAGCCGGGCCGCCGAAGGCGGAAGGTCGAGAATCCGCCCGTCGATCCAGGCGCGTTGCTGCCCGATGTCGAAGCGGATCGGCCCGACTTCGAGCATGTCGCGCAGCCCCCTTTCGCGGCGATGCAGAGCTTGAACGCGCAGTTCCAGTTCTTTCATCGCGAACGGCTTGACGAGGTAGTCGTCGGCGCCGGCGGCGAAACCCTGCGCCTTGTCCTGGATACTGTCGCGCGCCGTCAGCAGCAGTACCGGCACGGTACTGCGCAAATCCTCGCGCAGCCTGCGGCAGAGCGTGAAACCGTCGACACCGGGCAGCATGACGTCCAGAACGACCACGTCGTAGGTCTGCGTGGCGAGAAGATGCAACGCCGTCAGCCCATCGGCTGCATGATCGAGTTCGTAGCGATCTTCGCCAAGGTAGTCGAAGACGTTTGCCGTCAGTGCGGCATGGTCTTCAACGAGAAGGAGTCGCAAGGATTCCGTTGGATTCATGCTGAGCGGTACCGTGCTAGGTGTCGGTGAAGTGCCCATTCTGCCAATTTCCCTCGCGGGTTTGTAGGGCCGCCGGGGCCGGTTTCCTGAACAACCAGTAGATTTCGCCAGGCCAGCCGGGGAACAGGGAGCCGAAACCGGAGTTGAAACGCCACCACGAGGCTGCGTTTTCGAGGAAGAATCCCTTCTTGCGCATGAAAAACGCGCCGGAGAGGAACTCGACTTTCAAGTCACATGTCTCGGCCATTTCTCGTACGCGCTTCGGGGAAAACACGCTGACGTGCCCAAATGGCTTGGTCATCTGGCGCAGTTTGTCTTGCCGCCACTTCCGGAAGGGTTCCGGCGTGACCGGGAAGCCGCCGATGACTATTCCACCGGGCTTGACCAGTGGCGTGAGCCTATGCAGCGCTGCTTCCGGTTCGTTTAGATGTTCCAGCACGTGCAGGAGGATGAGCGCGTCGTAACGCCACTGCAACTTCGGTGCTGCGAATTCGATGTTCGACTCGACCATGTCGGCGTAGCCGTTGCCAGCCAGGATGTCTTTTCTCAACCGGCAATCCACCGCAGTCCATTTCTCCCAGGCAACTGGACCCCGGCTGGCTTGTTGCGCCGCTTGCATGAAATACAGCATCTGACCACGGTCGACGCCGATTTCGCAGACGTCGAGGGGAGCGCCCCTGAGATGCGCCTCTCGCTTCAGCAGGTGATACATGAACCAGTAGCGTTTAATTCTGAACGGATAGGCGACTTCCTTGGCTTTTTCCGGAATGCCGAAGTCGGGCTTTCGGAAGCTCGTGGCGTTCCTGATGAAGTCGATGTCCCAGCTGAGTTGTTCGATACGCATGGTGTTTTCCCATTCTTTGAGCGAGGGCTCATCGTAGAAGGCCACCAGCCGCCAAATCGACAGAAAATCATCAGGAAATCATAAGGATCGGTCCCCCGAGTCGTACGTATTCGGCGAACCCCTGGTCTCTCCGCGGCAGCTCTTGGTTGGCGAGTCGGCGGCTGGTCTGAGAGCCTGTGAAAATATTCCGCCAAGTCCGCCCGTCACCCTGGCGCGTCCTGTATAATGACATGGTCATTTTCACAGTGCGCCCTGCTCATGACCCCGACGGCAGCCTTGTTCCCCGACGAACCGACACAGCCGGCCAGACCAAGCGGCGAAGGCGCTACGAGAAGCGCTCTGCCCAAGCCTGCGGCCCGTGTTCTGATGCCCAACCGCAATCAACTGGAACTGCGGGCAAGCGATCTGGAGTCGCTGGTGCCGCCCGGCCATCGAGCACGGTTGGTTTGGGGCTACGTCGAACGGCAGAACCTCGAAGGGCTATACGCCGGAATCAAAGCGGTGGAAGGCGGCGCGGGGCGAGCGGCGATCGCCCCGGAGATTCTGTACGCCTTGTGGCTCTACGCCACCTTGGAAGGCGTGGGCCATGCGCGTGGGATCGCGCGACTGACGCAGTCGCATGAGGCGTACCGGTGGATCTGTGGTGGCGTCCAAGTCAATTACCACACCTTGGCGGACTTTCGCAGCCAAGAGGGCGATGCGCTGGACGACCTGCTGACCGACAACGTGGCGAGCCTGATGGCGGCAGGTGCCGTCCAGCTGAAGACGGTCGCGCAGGACGGGATGCGGGTCCGGGCGAGTGCCGGGGCCGCCTCGTTCCGGCGGGAGGAGCGGTTGAAAGCCTGCCTGGAGGCGGCGCGACAGCAGGTCGCCACGCTCAAGGCACAACTGGCAGACGATCCAGCGGGCGAGACCGCGCGCAAGCAAGCGGCGCGGTTGCGTGCGGTCAGCGAACGGGAAGCGCGCATTGAAGCCGCCCTGGCCCGGCAACCGGAACTGGCGGCGATCAAGAAGCAGCAAGGCAAGGACCCGGAGGAGGCCCGTAGTTCGACGACCGACGCCGACGCGACGATCATGAAGATGGGCGACGGGGGATTTCGTCCGGCGTTCAACTTTCAGTACGCCAGCGATACCGAAAGCCAAGTGATCATTGGCGTCGAGGTCGTGACCGCCGGTAGCGATCAAGGGCAGATGTCACCGATGGTTGAGCAGGTCAGCGAGCGCTGTGGTCAAAGTCCGGAGAACTGGCTGGTCGATGGCGGCTATCCGGGGCACGGGCAGATTGACGCCGTGGCCGAAACGACGACCGTCTATGCGCCTGTGCCCAAGGCCAAGAACCCCGAAACGAATGTTCACCAAGCGAAGCCGAAGGACAGCCCGGCGGTGGCCAAGTGGCGGGAGCGAATGGGAAGCGATGCCGCCAAGCTGCTCTACCGGGATCGCGCAGCGACTGCCGAGTGCGTGAATGCTCTGGCGCGCAACCGTGGCTTGAATCGACTCCAGGTTCGTGGGCTGAAGCGTGTCAAAGGGGTCGCGCTGCTGTTCGCCTTGGCGCACAACCTCATGCGCGCTGTCAGCCTCGCACCCCAACTCGTCGGCATAGGGACAGGCACGTCCGTCGTACCGCAAGTGGCCGGGTAATCGGGAAAAAGTCACCGAAAACCGGTCAATCGAGGGCAAGCAGCTCGCCAATCCATGCATTTTGCATGCTCCGGCCCAGGGTGGCGTCAAGGGCTCGGTTGCGTCAATCGTGGCGCAGAACTGAAAAATTCACAGCCTCTGAGGTCTGAACACAGCAACGGAAGGTTGCTACAGTTCGTCGCATGGGTTTTGGATCGGACATCACCTGTGCAGGATCAGCTAGCAGCAATGGCAAGCTGACGCCGTTTGCAGAGGTTATGTTGACCCTGCGCAAGGAAGAGGAGAGCAGGCTTCGTGCCGAAGCCAAGTAGTGGAAGAGTGCGCATCGACAGGCGCTTGCCCGGTTGGCGCTACGGGAGGCTGATCATCGCAGGGCCTCCGCACTCGCTGGTCATAGCGGTCTGAGGCCAAGAATCCTGAGCCGAGTGTCGCCGTCCCAAGCGGCTCGTTTGCGTTTCAGGCGCACGCTGGTCTTGGTTTTGTCGGTGGCATCGAGGCGAATCAGATTGAGAACGATGTTCTGCAGGCGAGAGAGATTCTGTGGGGCGTTGTCCTTGCACACGGGGCTGGCATCTTCGCCGAAGCTGACGTCGAGCACCCAGTGCAGTCGGTTCTCGACACCACAGTGGCTTCGCACGGCGGCTGCAAGTCGCTCGGCAGTCGACTCGCGAGAGCTGATGTAAAGGGCGCCGATCGAAGCCCCATTCCTTGTCACCGATCTGGCGCAGGGAGTCGACTCGAGCGATCGTTCGGCACTTGGGCCAGTCCGCCAGATCAACGATTGCCTTGCGCGGGCAGAACCGAGGCAACTTGTCCGACGATTCGACCACGGACTTGTGGACTTGCCCGTGACGATCCACCGCCTCGGATCCAAACGGGTCAATGGACTCGGTCTCGATGGCTTCGAGCAGCGTCGGCTGGTTGCCTTTGACTGCCAACAGGTAGTCGCCCCCTTGATCGGTGATTTGGCGGGCAATGCTCTTCTGTCTTTTCCTCGATCGGCAGATGCTTACGTTCCTCGCTCTTGCCGTGCTCGTCGGGATCGCGTGCCCAGCACCGGGCGTCCAGGATGCCGGGCGGTGTCCCCTCGATGCTGAACGCTGCGCTGTCGTGCAGCATCAAGCCGACGGCTTGGTCGCGCGTGGTGTTGACCGGGCCCAGTCCTTCGGTCGCAGGATGGTACGAGTAGTTGAGCGTCGTCGTATCCTGCGGGACCAGGACGATCCGGTGTGCTCGAATGCGCTCGATGCTCGCTTCGATGTCCGGGGTGAGAATCCCTTGCAGGTTCACCTGGCGGTTACGGAGAAAGCGATAGGCGGCCAGCATGCCGGCGCGCGAAGTGCAGGCTTCGGGGACATTCGCCTGCGGGCTCCAGCAACAGCGGTCGCACGCCGTAGCGTTTCCCAGTCGGCCGGCAGCCGCCGGCTCGCGAGACCGCGCACGTGCGAGGCGAGACTCGGCACCAGCACGCCCTGTCGGACCAGGAAGCGGGCATTCGCCACGACCTGCCGCAGGTTGTGCCGACGCGCCGCGTCCTCCCAGCCCATCCCCTCGTCACGCGCCTTCATGACCCAACTCGCCGAGGTGAAGGCGAGAGCTCCCGGACAGCCGTAGGCTTCGCAGCGCACCAAGTAGCGCAATTGCGCACCGCAGAGGGGCTGCTCGCCCAGGTAGTGCTCGCGCGCTATCAACGCACGCCAAGTTTGTGCTTCCAGACTCCCCGCCTCGACGGCCACCAACTCGACGGCACCCAGCGCTTCCAGCGGCCCACTGAAGCGGAGATCTTCCACTGCCAGCGTGGTCGGCTGGCGTGGCGTGAATCGAGCCCGGGCTGCCGGCAGTTCGATGACCTGGCGCCGTACGAGCTGTGCCAACGCCTTGCGGCAGCCACCTTCCTGCCAGCCGCCCGCCGCGGTGCGCCAATCGAGCCACTCGCAAACTCGCCGCGACAGCGCCCGACGCGCCATCTCCGGCACCAACGTGACGACTTCCCGGATTCGATCCAGAAGGTCTAGGGAGAATTCCTGGCCGCACAGACGCATGCCCAGAGCCTAGCAGTCACGGCCAACGGGGTTGAGTGTGTCGGCGGTTCAGCCCCACTCCGGCCTCCCAGCGGCGGAATGCGGCCTCAAATTGCTTCGGGTCCAGCGCTCGGAAGATCCGCAGAAACGTCTGTTCTCCGAGGGGACGCCGTTGTTGAGCACCAGGAACTCGCGCAACCAGACCTCCTTCGTCCGTCCCCAGTACGCAATGTCCTTAGTGGTGTCACGATCGGGCAGCGCCGCTGCCATCGCGACCACGAGAATTTCCACGAAGTCATGCAGCGTCTCGTTGCTCGGTTTGCGCGGATCGTCCACCTCCTTCAAGCAGCTCATCAGGCTTGCCGCGGGTCACGGACGGACGCTCGCAAGCCACTTGCCGGCACAGGTCGAAACCATCGAACTCGACTCCCCCCATTGCCCGGACCGCGGCCTCGGCGCACGACCGCGCCAGCGTTACA
>DDUX01000143.1 GCA_002345025.1 Candidatus Accumulibacter iunctus
ACACAACGCCAGAAAAATCCGCCATATGAAAAATCAACGACTTACTGATGCGCCCTGCCCAGAAAGCCCCAAATATGCTTATGGGATGTTAAAGATGGGCCAGGACCCTCGCGACGGGTGCTCACGCCGAGCGACCGCGCCGGAGCGACTGAAAACGCGGTTTCCCCCACGCGTCCAGGTCCTCCTGTCTCCTTGCCGGCCCGAAACGCGGCAATCCGGAGCGGCGGAGCGGCCATCGCTGCATCAGTGACCGTTGGTTGTGCTAAGCTTGCCGCAAGACATCTTCCCCGGCAAGCGGGGCGCAACTGACGACATGAGCGACGAACACAAGCAGTCCATCCACCTGCCCTTCTCCGACAAGTACACCGATTCACACTCGCGGGAGTACTTTCAGAAGCATGATCGGAAGAAGACATCGGATCGCCTGGAGCATCGCATGGCGGCCCGCGCTCTGGCACTGGCAGGCAATCCGTCGTCGGTGCTCGACCTGCCTTGCGGCACCGGGCGCTTCTGGTCGCTCCTGGCGGAAGACCCGCAACGAGAGCTGCTGGCAGCCGATTACAGCCAGGCAATGCTTGACGTCGCCGGCAGGGTTCGCGCACCGGAGGTCGTCCGACGATTCCAGCTGCTGCAGTGTTCCGCCTTCGAGATCAGCCTGCCCGATGCCCGCGTCGACTGCATCTTCTCCATACGCCTGATGCACCACATCGGAGAGTCCACCCACCGAATCGCACTGCTCAGGGAGTTCCGTCGCGTCACCCGCGACACCGTCGTTCTCTCGCTCTGGGTCGACCGCAACTACAAGGCCTGGCGCCGCCGCCGACTGGAGGAAAAGCGCCGGCACGCCGGCGAAACGAGCGACAACCGGTTCATCGTTCCGCGGCAGCAGTTTGAACGTGAATGCCGGGAGGCCGGTTTCGCGATCGTCGGTCATGTAGACTTCCTGCCCTGGCTCTTCATGTGGCGCGCCTACGTGCTGCGCAAGCTGCCCGCCTGAAATCCACCTGCTGAGACCGGCAGTCTTCCGCCCATGAATGCTCGCGATCTCTTTCCGTCCGCTGCGGCACGGAACGAACTGCAGCACCAGCAGCTCGCAGGCTTCGACAAGCTCTGGTCGCTGCGTGCCGACTGGCATGAAGCACCCAACGAGCGGCGCGGCGGCTGGAGCGGGGTCAGCCGGCACGTTCTTGCCGACGGCAGCGCGGTTTTCGTCAAACGCCAGCAAGACCACCTTTGTCGAACGCTGCGCCACCCGCTCAGTGGCATCCCCACGTTCTACCGCGAATACCGCAACATCCTGCGTCTGCAGCGACACGCCATCGGCACCCTGGAAGCGCTGTACTACGGCGACCGCTGGGACGGCGGCCACTGGCAAGCCATCCTGGTAACCCGCGCGCTGGACGACTTCAGCAGCCTTGACGAGTGGCACGTGGCGAATCCGCAACCAGAGCCGCAACAACGCCAATCGCTGATTGCGGCCATCGCCAGCGCCTGCGCTCGCCTCCACCACCATCGCCTGCAACACAGCTGCCTCTACGGCAAGCATGTCTTTGTCCGGCGCAGCCCGAACAGACCCGAGGTTTACGAGGAAGGCGACGTCCGCTTCATTGACCTGGAAAAGCTGCGCCGAGGAATCAGCCGCAAACGCGCCGGCACCCATGATCTCGACCAGTTGCAGCGGCACACGAGTGGCTGGGGCGAAGCAGACTGGCAACTCTTCAGTGCTGCCTACCGGAAGCAACTGACGCGTCTGCGGCACTAGTCATCCTGAGGTGGGCCAGGAACGTCTGTCGCGTCGGGGTTGATGATGCCAAAAGTGGCGGGTATCCGCGAGTAGAAGACCCGGACTTTCTCGTGCTCGAGCAGTTCAACGATTCGCCGTTCCTCTGCCTCGGTAACGACGAACTCGACCTCGATGCAAGCACTTCCGGAGAGTTCGAAGAAGCGGTCTTCGTGCACGGCGTGCCGACGCCCGAAACCACCGACCGCACGAAACGCCGAACCGCCACGGATGCCCAGCCGGTTGCCCTGGGCAAGCAACCACTCCCAGAGCAGGACGCCATGCAGGCGCTCGCCCTCGCCAAGATAGAAGCGCAGGAGCGAACCTTTCATCGCCAGCGCCACCCTGTGTCGTCACCCGGGACGGACGCATGACGCGGACGGCGAATCCCGGGCTGTGGCATCAATGCGCGCCCTTCAGCCAGACAACGGTGGCCATGCCGGCAAGGGTCATCAGCAGCGAACCAGCGACATGCGCCGCAACCAGAGCGCCGGCCCAGAGAACACGCCCCTGTTGCAGCAACACCGCCAACTCGGCGGAAAAGGTCGAGAAGGTCGTCAACCCACCACAGAAGCCGGTGATCACGAGCAGACGCCACTCGGGTGAGAGGGCCGGGGAGAAGGCGAAGAAGGCGATCGCCAGACCGATGACATAGGCACCAATCAGGTTGGCGACGAGCGTCCCCGGCGGAACGGTCGGCAACATCGCGTTCAGCCTGACGCCGAGCTGCCAGCGCAGCAGCGCGCCAAGCACAGCGCCAACCGAGATGGCAAGAATCGATTTCCACATGCAGACGCCTCAAGAGGAACCTCGCGCGCAGACGGTTCGCACGACAGCCGGCATGGCACGCTGCGGCATCCTGAATACATCGTCGACCACCCGCTCCGCATCAAAGCCCGCCACCCTGGCGGGTGACTATAGCACTCGCGCCCGCCGCCTGCACGGTCCGCCGGAAAGTCGCGCCAGCTGTGCACTAGTTCCTTTCTGCAAGCACGGCAGGAGCCGGATACTGCAGCCAGAGGTCACGATCGCATCAAAGCCTCTGACCCTCAGCCCTGACGTGAGCAGCGGGCGCCAGGGCGACTGCAAAGCCGCTGGTTGATCTGGCCCGTCCTCTTGGCAGAAGCGCCCGGGGGACCATGGAGGTTGAAATGAAAGTGATGATGGTGGTGGAAGGCGGCGATTGCGCACTCCGAATCGAGCCCGAGGATCAGGAAGGGCTGGCGTTGCTGGCTGCTTTCGGAGTCAACGGAGCATTCCAGACGAAGCTTGGCGGCTCAACCCGACCGACGACGACAGCGGCAGAGCGGATCTGTTCGAGCTACGAGGGAGCACCAGCCGAGCTCGACTGAACAGACCAGGCCGGGCACGGGCACGCAAGAGGCATCCCTTCTCCTGATGCGTGCCCCCAACGGGCGACCGGCCGAACCTGAAAAGGGATCGCGCGAAGGACGGCCGGAGCGCGCCCATTCTCGCCCGCGTTGATGAGCGTCCCGCCCGCTTCGCCACCGCGCTGCAGCACGATGACGCCGGCCACGTGTTACACTCGCCCGTCATCCGATCCTGCCGCCACCCGAGTGTCAATGCCCAGAGCAAGCGCGTCACCGGTTTCCTCGCTGCGCATCTATCTTCGCCTGCTCGGCTATCTGCGACCGCTGCTCGGCCTGTTCGGGGTCAGCCTGCTTGGCTACTTGATGTTCGCCTCATCCCAGCCAGCGCTCGCCGCGATCCTCAAGTACTTCGTCGACGGCCTCAACGCCACCAGGGGAAGCACCCAGTATACGATCCCCCTGCTCGGCCAGCTCGAACTGATCTACGCCGTACCCCTGCTGCTTCTCTTGGCCGTCACTTGGCAGGGCCTCGGTTCATTCCTCGGCAACTATTACCTGGCACGGGTATCGCTGGGTCTCGTCGACGACCTGCGGCGGGCACTGTTCGACAGCCTGCTGCGGCTGCCCAACGCGTATTTCGATCAGCACAACTCGGGACACCTCGTCTCCCGCATCACCTACGACGTGACGATGGTCACCGGCGCCGCGACAGACGCGATCAAGGTCGTCATCCGCGAGGGAATGACGACCGTCTTCCTTTTCGGCTACCTGCTGTGGATGAACTGGAAACTGACCCTCGTGATGGTCGCGATCCTGCCGATCATCGGCCTCATGGTACGCAGCGCAAGCCGCAAGTTCCGCAAGCAGAGCAGGAAGATCCAGGTCGCGATGGGCGACCTGACCCATATCGCGGCGGAGACGATCCAGGGCTACCGTGTCGTGCGCAGTTTCGGTGGCGAGGAGTACGAGTCGGCCCGCTTCCGTGATGCCAGCGCGAACAATACGGCCCGGCAACTGCGCATGGTGCGGACTGCCGCAAGCTATGGCCCGGCGCTGCAGTTCGTCACCTTCAGCACCATGGCGGCCCTCCTGGTTCTCGTCCTGCTGCTGCGCGGCGATGCGACGGCCGGCGACCTCGTCGCTTACATTACCGCTGCCGGGATGCTGCCAAAACCGATTCGCCAGCTGTCGGAAGTCAGCTCGACGATCCAGAAGGGCCTTGCTGGTGCCGAGAGCATCTTCTCCCAGCTCGACGAAGCGCCGGAGCCCGATCACGGGACCGTCGAACGCGAACGCGTCAGCGGCCACCTCGAGGTCCGCAATCTCTCGTTCACCTACCCGGGCAGCAGCCAGCGCGTTCTCGATCAGGTCAGCTTCACCGTCGCCCCCGGAAAGATGGTGGCCCTGGTCGGACGCTCGGGCAGCGGCAAGTCGACGCTGGCCAATCTGATTCCCCGCTTCTACCAACACGATTCAGGTGGGATCCTGATCGACGGCGTTGATGTCGAAGCCTACACGCTGCGCAACCTGCGCCGGCATATCGCCCTGGTGACGCAGCAGGTCGTCCTTTTCAACGATACGGTCACCAGCAACATTGCCTACGGTGGCCTCGCCGGTGCGCCACGCAGCGCCATCGAGGCGGCAGCGGCAGCGGCGCATGCACAAGAGTTCATCGACCGCCTGCCGCAAGGCCTCGACACCCTGGTTGGCGAAAACGGAGTCATGTTGTCGGGTGGCCAGCGGCAGCGCGTGGCGATTGCCCGCGCACTGCTCAAGGATGCACCGATCCTGATCCTCGACGAAGCGACCTCGGCGCTCGACACCGAGTCGGAGCGCCACATCCAGAACGCCCTCGACCGCGTCATGGCCGGACGCACGACGCTGGTCATCGCGCATCGGCTGTCGACCATCGAGAGAGCAGATCTGATCCTCGTCATGGACCAGGGCAGCATCGTCGAGCGCGGCACGCACGCCGAACTGCTGGCCGCCAACGGCCACTACGCGCGCCTGCATGCGATGCAGTTCGAGGAAGCCGAGGAAGCGCAGCAAACAATGCCAGCGGCAGCCGGCTGAAGGGTTGTCAAGAAATCGCTACTTGTTCACAACGTCAGCGAGCTGACAACGCTCGCTGCCCACCCGCGGCCGGTCTTCAGGCCGCCGGCAAGTGATCGTCGAGCCAGCGGTACAGGGCGGATCCAACTGGCCAGTTGCGCAGCAGACGCGCCCGGTCACGACTCCAGGCACGGGAATGCGCCGCAGCCGATCGATGCTGGACGACATCATCGAGATCGATGAGCCAGACCTGACCGGCGTGCCAGAGCAGATTCATGGCCTTGAGGTCGCCATGAGTGATCCGCTGCCGGTGCATCGCCGCAAACAGCTGGAGAATCGCGCACGCTTCGGCAGCCGGCGGTTCATGTTCGGCAGCAAGATGAGACAGCAGGTTCGCCCCCGGGCAGTACTCGCTGACCAGCCAGGCACGTCGACGCAGCGGACCGAGACGTTCCTCGATCAGGGCCAGTGGCGCCGGCGTCGGGATACCGAGAAACTGCAGCAGGTGCGCTGCACGCCAGGAATGCCACGCGCGGCTCGGACGCAGCGCACGCCCCAGTGCGTGGCCGAGCCCCTTGAGGTTGTACCGCTTGACCAGCAGCGGGCGGCCATCGACGAGGAGCCGCGCAACCGTACTCGTGCCGCCGTCCTTGAGGGTCTGTCCAGAACCGATTGCTTCATCCGGAGATGCGACGACGGCTGCCAGCCGGCCA
>DDUX01000086.1 GCA_002345025.1 Candidatus Accumulibacter iunctus
ATGTCATCCGAGTGCGGAGGCCCTGGTTGCCCGGCCGACCGACGCGTTGCGGACAGCAGTCAGAGCGTGGAGGATGCCGTCCGTCGGCAACTCGCCAGCAGCGGCCGTAGCGGCCCCGAAAAATCGAGCTACCCGAACGGCAGCTAACTCACCCGAGACCGGCTGCGCGGCTCCGACATCAGGCACCAAGTCGTTTCCTTGGGCACCTGGGAATCAGCAACAAGCTAATCCTTTCTGGGATTGAAGGTTCGTGGAAAGTAGGTAGGATTCTGGGGCGTCTTGAGTCGATAAAGCTGTGCGGGCCGACTGTATCCCGATCTTACACCATCGGCTTCTTCCACCAGATTGGCTGAGAGCACCCGGGTACGGAAGCCACTCTTGTCAACCGGCCGGCCCAGCACCACCGAAAACACATGTTGCAGCTCACTGAGCGTGAATGTGTCCGGAAGCAGATAAGCGGGTAACGAAGTGTATTCCGCCTTGCCACGCAGTCGAGCGATGGCGGTTGCCAGAATGGTGGAGTGATCGAAGGCCAGTTCGTGGCCAACCCCGTCATCCTTGAGCTGAAACCAATCGATATCTGTTGCGTGACTCCCAGAGTGGAGTTCGACTGATTCATACGGCAGTATCGCGAAGTAGACATGAGTTGCCGTCCATCCGCGCGGATCACGTCGTGCGTTCCCCCAGCTCCCCAGTTGTTCCAGATAGGGACTTACCACACCCGTCTTCTCTTTCAGCTTGTGCAAGGCACAGGCTTCCAGATCCTTGTCACGCTCGATATCAACATAGCCTCCCGGCAACGCCCACATCCCGGGATAGGGCTCAGAGTCGCCAGTCGGCCGTTTCACCAGCAGGACATGCAGTTGATCGTCGATGACCGTGAAGATCACCACGTCAACGGTGGTGAGGGGACGCGGAAACGCCTGGGATGAATGCAGGTTCTTGGACATGGTCAATTTTTTTCGGGTAGCGAGTTGACATTCTAGCATGTTAGTCTTACTGTGCAACTTATGAAGTTGTTATGTACAACTTACATGAGGAGAAGACCATGCTGGGGATTGCATTTGCCAAAGCTCAACCGACAACGTACTTGCTCCAGTATCGTGGTGGCAAGGTTGTGCGCGAAGGCGCCGGGCTGTCATTTTTCTACTACGGCCCCACCAGCACGGTCTCGGCTGTTCCTGTCGGCAGCCGGGACGAGCCGTTCATCTTTGAACTGGTGACGCACGACTTCCAGTCGGTGACGGTGCAGGGACAGATCGCCTACCGGGTATGCGACCCGCGCCGGGCGGCTTCCATGCTCGACTTTGCCTTGCGTGCCGACGGCCGCAACTATTTGTCCGACGATTACCTGAAGCTGCCGCAGCGGGTGTCGTCGATTGCAGAGGTGCTGTTGCAGCAGGCTGTCAAGGACATGGCGATCAAGGACGCCTTGCGCGCATCGGAAATCATCGCCCGCGAGGTGGCCAGCCAGCTGAGCACCCACCCTGAAGTCGTGGCGCTGGGTCTCGAGGTTCTGGGAGTCTCCGTGCTGGCCATCAAACCCACGCCAGAAATGGCGCGGGCACTGGAGGCCGAGGCGCGCGAGATCATCCTTCGAACCGCCGATGAGGCAATCTTCTCGCGGCGCAACGCGGCAGTGGAGCAGGAACGCGCCATCCGCGAGAGCGAACTCGATACCGAGGTGGCAGTGGAACTGAAGAAACGTCTTATCCGCGAAACCCAGATGGAAGCGGAAGCCTCGGTCAAACAGAAGAGACACGAACTTGAGCGCGCTGACATGGAAGCGAGCATCAAGCTGGAAGCGCGCCGCAAGGATCTAGTGGTGGGGCAGGCGGAGAATAGTCGCACCCTTGCCGAGGCCGAGGCGTACCGCGTTGCGGTCGTGATGAAGGCACTGGAATCGGCCGATCCACGGGTGGTGCAGGCACTGGTTGCGGCCGGTATGCAGCCCGGGCAGCTCATCGCCCAGGCCTTTGGGGGCATAGCCGAAAGAGCGGAGCGCATCGGCAGCCTCAATATGTCGCCCGAGCTATTGCAGTCGCTACTCGACTCAAAGCTTCCAGCCGAGGTGGAACGTGGACGCCGCAGCTGAGCGCAAGGTGGTATTGGTAACGCGCCGCACTCGACTCGAGGAACTGGTGGCGCGTTACCACACCGTTACGCAGGCCAAGTTCTATATCGAGCACCTGGCGGCTGATTTCTCGGATTACGTCCGTGAGCACGAGGCGTATCAGGAAGCGAGGCGCGCCACCTTGGCGATACTGGAAAGCCGCGGCCGTCACCAGGTCATCGAGCGCAACTTCCTGCCCAATTTCGTTTTTGGTGACAGCGATATCGTAGTTGCCTTGGGGCAGGACGGTCTGGTCGCCAACACAATGAAGTACCTGGATGGCCAGCCGCTCGTAGGTGTGAACCCGGAACCTGCTCGCTTTGATGGTGTGCTATTGCCGTTTCAGCCTGTCGATCTGGCCCGAATACTTCCCGAAGTGGAGAAAGAGCGGCGTCAGGCCCAAACCGTTACCATGGCCGAGGCCGTGCTGAGCGATGGTCAGCGGCTGCTGGGTGTGAACGATCTCTTCATCGGCCCACGGACCCACCTCTCAGCCCACTACGAGATCGAACTCGGGGATCAGAGGGAAAGACAGTCATCCAGCGGGATCATCGTCTCTACCGGACTCGGTTCCTCAGCCTGGATGCGCAGTATCGTCACCGGTTCGCTGGCAATCGCAGGCGCCTATGGTTCGAAGCTGGGTGACGCTTATCGAGCCTGGGCCTGGGACGAACGTATCCTGCAATTCGCGGTGCGCGAACCTTTCCCTAGCCGCACTTCACAGACCAGCCTGGTATTGGGTCGCGTCGGTGCAAACGAGAAGCTGACGTTGCGCTCGCTGATGCCGGAAAGCGGGGTGATCTTCAGCGATGGGATCGAAGCGGACTACCTCGGCTTCTCTTCCGGGATGGTGGCGAGAATCGGTGTGGCGGACCGGTCCGGCAGACTGGTGGTGTGACCAATCTGTACGACGGCTTTCATCCGCGCTCCCTTGACGCTCAGGAAATCTGACACTTTGTCGCTCACGAGAATGGATCCATTGGAGGCGCAGGTCGCGGTAGTGAGATCGGCTGCAGACGAGGGTTGAAGCGGTTGAAGAAGCGGCCAAGTGCGAATGGCCGGCGCTTACCACGTCGAGCTGCTCGTCGCCAGGGACAGCAAGCAGGCCAGCGTCCATCTCACCGACCATGGCGGGAAGAAGCTCGCCGCGGCGGGCGCCAGCGGTACGGCAACGATCCTGGCCGACACAGCGAAGATATCGGTGCCACTGGTGCCGGCCGGCGACAACCGGCTGACGGGAGTCGGGAAGTGCGCGTCGGATCCGCAGATGAAGGTCGTCGTGTCAATCAGCTTCGCCGACATGAGAACGGATCAAGCGCGGTTTAGGCCCCCGACCAGCGCCGTCGCCGACGGGCACGACGCTCACAGGCCTTGAGCGCCTCCAGGATTCCTCCCCATGAAGCTGAACGATCAGACGGGGAAGACCAGCTCACAGACGGTCACGCCACGCTCGGAACGAATCACGGCATCCCCTCCGTGAGCGCGCAAGATGGAGCGCGTGATGGCCAGGCCAAGCCCTGCTCCCTCGCTCGACCTCTGCCGGGAAGAGTCCACCCGATAGAAGCGGTCGAACAGTCGAGGCAGGTGTTCGCGCGCAACGGTGTCGCCGGAATTTTCTACCGACAACTTCACGGCCGAATCGCCCGTATCATCGACACGGACGACGATGCGGCCCCCCGCAGGCGTGTGGCGCAGAGCATTCGAAAGCAGATTGCTGATGGCCCGGCGCAACATCAGCCGGTCTCCCGAAACGACGCCCCTGCCGGAGCAGGTGAGCACGATGGATTTTTCTTCGGCAAGCGCCTCGTAAAACTCGAACAAGCCCTTTACTTCGTCAATCAGATCGAGCGGTTCGCGATCGGGAATCACCAGATCGTTGTCGGACTTCGCAAGAAACAGCATATCGGCAATCATCCGCGACAGGCGCTCGAGTTCCTCCGCGTTGGAAGCCAGGACGTCGCAGTAGTCGTCGGGCGCTCTCGCTCTTGACAGCGTGACCTGGGTCTGCGTCAGCAAATTGGTGACGGGAGTTCGCAATTCGTGGGCGATGTCCGAGGAAAAATCCGACAGCCGTCGGAACGAATCCTCCAGTCGAGCCAACATCTCGTTCAAGGTCTCGGCCAACTCCGCCAATTCGGCAGGAACAGAGTCGGCAGAAAGCCGGGAGTGCAGTCGATGCGCGGTAATGCCCGCCGCTTCACGTCTGATCGCCTGCAGCGGTGCAAGTCCACGGCGAACGGCAAGCCAGCCAAGGAAGCCCGTCAGGAGGGCGGCCAGGGCCACAAACGACCATAGCGTCATCCTGAATGAGCTCATGAAATGCTCGTGGTGTGAAATGTCGGTGGCGACGGCGACGATCACCGGTTGGGCATCCTTGATCCCTGTTCGGACCAAGGCGGAAATCCCACGCAAAGGTTGATTGTCCCCGGTCGTCCAGACTGTGGGGCGTGCCGAAGCCACCCAAACGCGACTGTCGAGCAGCGACTGGGGGAATTTGGCACCACTGGTGGCAAACAGGATCTGTCCTTCCGGCGCCACGACGACCAATTCCAGGCCATGGTGGCCGATGAGGGAATCATCGAGTTGCTGTGCAAGAACCTTCAGATCCACCGCCGAACGAAGCTTCTCGAGGGTGTGCTGAGCGAGTTTCAGTTTGCCCGTGAGCACTTCCATATCCTGCTCTTCGAAATGTCGCTCCAGCGAACCGCCAATCGAATAGCCCAACAACAGCAACACCACCGTCGACGACAACGCAAAGAGCATCGTCAGCCGGAAGGTCATTGAGTTGTGCCCGCTCAGTCGCACCCGGTCGCCTCCAGCACATAACCCATGCCGCGTACGGTCCGGATCAGTTTCGGCTCGAAACCATCATCCATTTTTGCTCGCAGGCGCCGAACCGCGACCTCGATCACGTTGGTGTCGCTATCGAAATTCATGTCCCAGACCTGCGAGGCGATCAGCGAGCGGGGCAGCACCTCGCCTTGCCGGCGCAGCAGCAGTTCCAGCAGGGCGAACTCCTTGGCGGTGAGGTCGATGCGCTTGCCGGCGCGGCTGACCCGTCGCCGCATCAGGTCGAGTTCAAGATTGGCTGCCCGCAGGAACTCCGATTCCGTGCTCTTGCCGCCCCGTCGCAGCAGGGTCCGCACCCGCGCCAGCAGTTCGGAAAAGGCGAACGGTTTCACCAGATAGTCGTCGGCGCCCGATTCCAGGCCGCGCACCCGGTCCTCGATCTGATCGCGGGCGGTCAGGAACAGCACCGGCATGTCCCTGCCGCCTTTGCGGATGCCGTGAAGCACCGCCCAGCCATCGATTCCGGGCAGCATCACGTCCAGAATCACCAGGTCGTAGGCATCGGTCAGCGCGTAGTGGAGGCCATCGTCGCCATCCCGGGCCAGATCAACGCCGAAACCTGCTTCGGACAGACCCTGTTTCAGATAACTCCCGGTTTTCAGTTCGTCCTCAATGACCAGGATCTTCATCAACGTGCTCCTTCGTCAGCCCTGTGTGGATGTCCGCCATGGTGCGCCGGCCGGTCGCTTTTACTCGCAGACGACGAGAATGCAATGCGCAAGTCAGCTTCCTGGGGGTTTGGCCAGAACATCCGGACGGTGAAGGCGAAGAATCGAGCCCTGCAGGAGTCCGGGTTGTACGCAGGCCGATCACAAGATTACAGAAATGTAATGTATCGGTCAGCTTTCTGTTGGGCTAGGCCGTTCAAACTCTGCCACTCGATCCGCCAGGAAAAGCAGCCATGACACGCCGCCTTCATTCTCTCCTGCTCGACGGTACGCGCAAGGTATTCGCCCAACGGTCATGACTGTCGAGGCACCCCCGATCATGAAAATCATGACCGTTTCCCCTCATCCCCGACCCTTCTCCTGCACGCGGGAGAAGGGGGATTCGTGAGTCGCAGACGCGACCTTCACGGTGACACCAGTCTGCCCGGAGAAGAGATGGGTGATACGGATCGGGGACTGGCCGCCCATGCGCTTGCGCGACATCAGCAATGCCCTCTGCGATCCCCTGCTGGATGATCTCCGTCGCCGGTATCGCGCTACGCCGCCAGAATGCGTAACCTGTATCGTTCAAGGAGGTTCCATGCGAGGAGTCACGCCGACGACGACGTTCGCCCTGTGGTTGATGCTCGGTCTGGCGGGGCCTGCCGCACCTGCCTTGTCGCAGGAGGTAGCCATCGGCGGTACGGTCGAAAGCCTGCTCGAATTCGCCCGGGACCGCAACCCGGAATACGCCGCCATGCAGGCGGAAGCGGACGCAGCCGCCGAACGTGTGACGCCGGCGGGCGCCCTGCCCGACCCCAAGTTCAGGATGGAACTGCGGGACATCACCAAGTCCGGAGACCAGAACCCAACGCTCTCGCCGAGCCGCGTCGGTAGCACGCGTTACCTGTTGTCGCAGGACATTCCTTGGTTTGGCAAGCGCGACCTCAAGCGCGAAGTGGCCGAACTCGAAGGGGAAAGCGCCAGGGGCCGCGCCCTGGGCACCTGGTCGGACATCGCGGCCAGGATCAAGACAAGCTACGCGCAGTGGTATTACGTCCATCGGAACGAGCGCCTGACGCGCGAAATACTCGACCTGATGCGGCGCCTCGAAAGGATCGCACAGGCACGCTACAGCGGCGGCCTCGCGGCCCTGCAGGACGTCATTCGTGCCCAGGTCGAGCAGACCCGGATGCGCAGCGAGCTGGTGACCCTTCAAACCGAGCAACATCACCTGCACACCCGCCTGAACGCCTTGCTGGCACGCCCCCCCGAGGCACCCCTGGCCGAACCGGAAAGGCTCCGTCCGCTGCCGGCGCCCGCGCGGCTCGACTACGCCACGCTGGCGGAGCGTGTGCGCGCCCGTAACCCGCTGCTGGCGTCTGAGGGCAGCAAACTCAAGGCGGCAGAAAAAAGCCGGGAACTCGCCTACCGGAACCGCTACCCCGATTTCACCATCGGCGCCGGGCCGATCCAGTACCAGAGTGCGGTCAGGGAATGGGAAGTGATGGTCGAAATGAACATCCCCCTGCAGCAATCCTCGCGTCGTTCGCAGGAGCGCGAATCCGAGGCCATGCTGGCCGCCGCCCGCTCGCGTCGGGAGGCAAGCAGCAACCAGGTGCTCGCCGAACTGGCAGAGAACCTTGTCGGCATCGACGCGGCGCGTCGTATCGAAGCCCTGGCAACCAACGATCTGCTACCCGAGGCCGACCTGACTTACAAGGCCGCCCTCGCCGGCTACGAAAACGGCAAACTGGACTTTGCGACGCTACTTGATGCCCAGCGGCAGATTCGCCAGGCCAGACAGGACCAGATCAGGGCGCAGGCCGAAGGGCAGGCGCGCCTGGCAGAAATTGAACGTCTCCTGGGAGAAGATCTATGAAGCTGGGTGCGCGAATTGCAGCCGGCGCACTGGCTGTCGCTGTGCTGGCGGCCGCCGGTGGCTATTGGGCCGGCAAGCGAAACGCGCCAGGCCATGCCGACGCGACGCTGCAGGCTGCCGCCATGTCCGCCGGGCCGGCAGGGAATGAGCGCAAGATCCTCTACTACCGCAACCCGATGGGCTTGCCTGACATTTCGCCAACGCCAAAGAAGGACCCCATGGGCATGGATTACATCCCGGTCTACGAGGGCGAGGCGGACGCGGCGGACGCCGCCACGAACCTTGTCATGATCAGTCCGGACAAGGTTCAGAAGCTCGGCGTCCGGACCGAGGCCGCCAGCCTGCGTTCGCTCGAGCGGATCGTTCGCGCCGCTGGACGCATTGAGCCGGACGAGCGCCGCCAGTATGCGATCGCGCCGAAGTTCGAGGGCTACGTCGAACGACTGCTGGTGAACGTGACCGGCCAGTCGGTCACCAAGGGCCAGGCGCTGTTCGAAGTGTACAGCCCGGAACTGGTCTCCGCCCAGCGCGAATACGCGATTGCCATCGAGGGTGTCGAGTCGCTGAACAACGCCGGCAGTGGCACGCGAAGCGGCATGCAGCAGTTGGCTGAAGCGAGCCTCACGCGTCTCAGGAACTGGGACATCTCCGACGAGCAGATCCGCGACCTGGCGAGTTCCGGGGATGCCCGCCGCGCGCTGACCTTCCGCTCGCCCGTCAGCGGCATCGTGACCGAGAAAAAGGCCGTTCAGGGCATGCGCTTCATGCCCGGTGAAACGCTCTACCAGGTCGCCGACCTGTCCACCGTGTGGGTGATCGCCGACGTCTTCGAGCAGGACATCGGGCTGGTGAAGTCCGGTGCGCGGGCACGGATCAAGGTCAACGCCTATCCCGACAAGACTTTCGATGGAGCCATCACCTACGTTTATCCGATGTTGAAGGCGGAAACCCGCACCATTCCGGTGAGAGTCGAACTGGCCAATCCCGGAACCTTGCTCAAACCCGGCATGTTTGCGCAGGTGGAACTGGCGGCGGCAACCGCGGGCAAGGTGTTGGCCGTGCCCGTTTCGGCCGTCATCGACAGCGGTACGCGCCAGATCGTCCTGGTGCAGCTCAAGGAAGGACGCTTCGAGCCGCGCGAAGTGACGCTCGGGGCCCGCGGCGAAAACCAGGTCGAAGTGCGCGACGGCGTTCGTGAAGGCGAGGAAGTGGTGGTCGCCGCCAACTTCCTGATCGACGCCGAGAGTAACCTCAAGGCTGCGGTCGCCGGCTTCGGTCACGCGGCGCATACCGTCAGCCAGCCAGCCGCCCAGGACGATGCTGCCACCAAGGCTGTGCCGGCGAGCACGGTACACCGGGCCGAAGGCAAGGTGGAGACGATCGACGCCGGCAGCGGTGTCGCGAACATCAGCCATGGCCCGGTGGCCAGCCTCAAATGGCCGCCGATGACCATGGCGTTCAAGGTCGCCAACGAATCCCTGCGGAAGGATCTCAGGCCCGGTGCGGCGATATCCTTCGAGTTCGTCGAGCGTGCACCGGGCGAGTGGGTGATCACCTCGGTCAAGCCGGCGGTCAAGCCGGCGCCCAGGCCGGCGGACAAGGGCGCTGGGGCTGCGCCGGCCAACCCGCACGCCGGTCACTGACCGACCGCTGCGGCCATCAACGGAGATTCGGCGCGATGCTCGCGGCAATCATCGACTGGTCGGGCAGGAACCGCTTCCTGGTCCTGCTCGCCACCCTTTTCGTCACCATCGCCGGCATCCATGCCGTCCTGCGGACACCGATCGACGCCTTGCCCGACCTCTCGGACGTGCAGGTCATCGTCTATACCGAGTACCCCGGTCAGGCGCCGCAGGTGGTCGAGGATCAGGTGACCTACCCGCTGACCACCGCCATGCTGTCCGTGCCGAGGTCCAGGGTGGTGCGCGGGTTCTCCTTCTTTGGCGCGTCCTTTGTCTACGTCATCTTCGAGGACGGTACCGACATCTACTGGGCACGCTCGCGTGTGCTCGAATACCTGAATTTTGCTTCCAGCCGCATGCCCAGGGGCGTCACGCCCTCGCTCGGGCCGGATGCCACCGGCGTCGGCTGGGTTTACCAGTACGCCCTGCTCGCCAAGGACAAGACGCTGGCCGAACTGCGGACCATCCAGGACTGGTACGTTCGCTATCAACTGAGCAAGGCGCACGGCGTCGCCGAAGTGGCTTCGATCGGCGGCTTCGTGCAGACCTATCAGGTCACCGTCGACCCGGTGAAGCTGCGCGCCTA
This sequence comes from Candidatus Accumulibacter iunctus, assembly GCA_002345025.1. GTDB lineage: Bacteria > Pseudomonadota > Gammaproteobacteria > Burkholderiales > Rhodocyclaceae > Accumulibacter > Accumulibacter iunctus. Next base: position 9,761 of record DDUX01000086.1, read on the forward strand.
TGGCATCCCGCTGATGAAGGTCGCGCAAGTGATCCGCGATTCCAACCGCGATGTTGGCGGCCGGGTGGTGGAAATGGCCGAAACCGAGTACATGGTGCGCGGCAAGGGCTATTTGCGGGGCAAGAGCGACCTCGAAATGCTGGTCGTCAAGAGCGACAAGGGAACCCCCGTCCTGATCCGCGACATCGCCCGCGTCGAGCTCGTTCCCGACGAACGGCGAGGCCTCACTGAACTCAACGGCGAAGGCGAGGTGGTGTCGGGGATCGCCATGGCGCGCTATGGCCAAAACGCGCTTGAAGTCATCCACAACCTGAAAGCCAGGATCACCGAAATCGGCCCCGGCCTGCCCGCGGGGGTGACGGTGGAAACCGTCTACGACCGTTCCGAACTGATTCACCGCGCCATCGAAACCCTGAAGCGAACCCTGATCGAGGAATCGATCATCGTCGCCGTGGTGTGCATCGTTTTCCTGCTGCATGTGCGCAGTGCGCTGGTCGCCATCCTGATGCTGCCGGTCGGCATCCTCATCGCCTTCATCGCCATGCGTCTGCTCGGCATGAATTCCAACCTGATGAGCCTGGGTGGTATTGCCATCGCCATCGGCGCCATGATCGACGCGGCGATCGTGATGATCGAGAACGCCCACAAACACCTGGAACGTCTGCCCACGGAGCATTCCAACAATGATCGTGCCGAAGCCATTCTCGTCGCGTGCAAGGAGGTCGGACCGGCGCTGTTCTTCTCGCTCTTGATCATCACCGTTTCCTTCCTGCCGGTCTTCAGCCTGGAAGGCCAGGAAGGCCGGTTGTTCTCGCCGCTCGCCTATACCAAGACCTTCGCGATGGCCGGCGCAGCACTGCTGTCGATCACCCTGGTGCCGGTGCTGATGCTGTTGTTCATCCGCGGCAGGATCCTGCCGGAAGCGAAGAACCCCGTGAACCGCTTCCTGATCCGGGTCTATCGACCGATCATCGCCAGCGTCATGCGCTGGAAGAAACTGACCCTGGTTCTCGCCGTCCTTGCCCTGGCCGTCTCGGTCTATCCCGCCTCCCGGCTGGGCTCCGAGTTCATGCCGACGCTCAATGAGGGAACGCTGCTCTACATGCCGACCTCGCTGCCCGGAATGTCGATCACCAAGGCGGCCGAGCTGATGCAGACCCAGAACAGGATCATCAAGAGCTTCCCCGAGGTTGCCTCGGTCTATGGCAAGGCCGGGCGCGCCAACACCGCGACCGACCCGGCACCAACCGAGATGTTCGAGACGGTGATCAACCTCAAGCCGGAATCCGAATGGCGCGCCGGCATGAGCACCGACAAGCTGATCGCCGAACTCGACCAGGCCCTGCAGTTCCCCGGCGTCGCCAACGCCTGGACGATGCCGATCAAGGCGCGCATCGACATGCTGTCCACCGGTATCCGGACGCCGATCGGCATCAAGGTCTTCGGCAAGGACCTCGATGAGATGGAGAAGCTGGCCAAGGAGATCGAAGCGGTGGTGAAGGCCGTCCCCGGAACGACCAGCGCCTTCGCCGAGCGCATCACCGGTGGCTTCTACCTCAACATCGAACCGGACCGCGAGCAACTGGCGCGCTACGGGCTGGCCGTCGGCGAACTGCTGGACGTCATTGGCACCGCCCTCGGCGGTGAGATGGTCACCACCACGGTCGAGGGTCGCGAGCGCTTCGGCGTCAGCGTCCGCTATCCGCGCGAGTTGCGCTCCGACCCGCAGCAGATCGCCCGCGAGGTGCTGATCCCGACGATGGACGGGGCGATGATCCCCCTCGGGCAACTGGCGCGGGTGGTCGTCGCCAAGGGAGCGCCGAGCGTCCGCACCGAGAACGCGCTGCTCTCGGCCTACATCTACGTCGACATCCGCGACCGCGACATCGGCGGCTACGTCGCCGACGCGAAGAAGGCGGTCGCCGAGCAAGTCAGCTTCCCGCCCGGCTACTACGTGACCTGGAGCGGCCAGTTCGAATACATGGAGCGGGCGACCGAGAAGATGAAGATCGTCATTCCGGTGACGCTGCTGTCGATCTTCCTGCTGCTCTACCTCAACTTCAAGCGCCTCACCGAAACGCTGATCGTCATGCTCTCGGTGCCTTTCGCCCTGGTCGGCGGTATCTGGCTGCTGTGGCTGCTCGACTACAACCTTTCGGTGGCCGTGGTCATCGGCTTCATCGCGCTCGCCGGGGTGGCGGCCGAGACCGGTGTGATCATGCTGATCTACCTCGACCACGCCTGGGAAGCGGTCCAGGCGAAGTGCCGCGCAGCCGGGCGCGCGGCAAACGTCGACGACCTCTACGCGGCGATCATGGAAGGCGCCGTCGAGCGCGTACGACCGAAGATGATGACCGTCGTGGCGATCATGGCCAGTCTGCTGCCGATCATGTGGGGCACCGGCACCGGTTCGGAAGTGATGAGCCGCATCGCCGCACCGATGGTCGGCGGGATGATTTCGTCAACGGTGCTCACGCTGGCGGTGATTCCGGCGATCTACGCGCTGGTCAAGCAATGGCGACTCAAACCGGCCAGCGAGCAGCAATGAGCCGGCGTGTTCTTGGCGATAGGTGTTCTCTTCAGGAGGGTACGACGGATGTGACGTGGCATGCCCCTTGTGCTGTGCATCCATACACCTTTTTGGGTGTCTGCTCCACGCTGGGCGTCATCGGCACATGGTGACCAGAATGCCTTGACGTATTGAACCTTCGAGGTTGGCACCGCGGGAGCGGCGACGTTTCATGCACGCGGAGTCGCGCGGTCACACGCAGGTCTTTCTTCTTTCCCGTGATGGAGCGAAAACATGTAGCGCGTTCGCTCGTAGCCCGTCCGGAAAAAAAAGAAAGACCTGACGATTGGTCACAAGGGCCAGAACAAGGGGATCAGGCAACTCATCAGCAGCCAGGTAATGATGTTCATCGGCACGCCCATGCGGGCGAAATCGGAAAACCGGTAATTTCCAGCGCTGTACACCAGAGTATTGGTCTGATAGCCGATGGGCGTGGCAAAGCTGCAACTGGCGGCAAACATCACGCCGACCACGAAGGGACGCGGATCAACGCCCAACTGCTGGGCGATACCGATCACCACCGGCGTAAACAGCACGGCCACCGCGTTGTTGCTGAGAAATTCAGTGGCGATCGAGGTGATGAGAATCACCAGCGACAGCAGTATCCAGGGTGACAGGCCACCGCCCAATGCGACCAGTTGCGTTGCCAGCAGCTTATCCAGGCCGGAATTGTGCATGGCAATGCTGATCGCCAGCATGCCGAAAATCAGCATCAGGATGGGCCATTCGATGGACTTGTAGGCCTCGTCGGCGCGAATGCAACCGGACGCCACCACCACCACCGCGCCAATCAGTGCCAGACCCTCGATCGGCATCACCTTGAACGCGGCCAGTACCATGACCGCCACAATTGTCCCCAGCGCCAGCGGCGCCTTGGCACGGCGGTCCCTGATCTGGCGGCCTTCGGTGATCGCGAACAAGTCGCCATTGTCGCAAAACCGCGTGATCTGGGCGGGTGTACCCTCCACCAGTAGTACATCACCGACCTGCAGTTGAAAGTCGTCGCCGAGCTCGGCAAACGAAGCGTCGCGCCGATGCACCGCGATCAGGTGAATACCGTAACGCGTCATCAGGTCAAGATCACGGATCGGCCGCAGCACATAGCGGGATGTCTGGCCGACAATCGCTTCGACCATCACCACGTCGCGCCGGCGCAAGGTTTCCAGATCATGGTCGCCGCCCTGCATCTGCAGGCCGACCAGATCAGTGCGTCGCAGATCCATCATGGCACTGCTGCGGCTATGCACCACCACACGGTCGCCGGCTTCGATACGCATCGCCGGATCCGGGCTGGAGAATTCGGCCTCGCCGCGGCACAAATTCAGCACCTGAACGCTGCCATTGGCCAGTCGGGCCTCTTCCAGGGTCTTGCCGATCAACCGTGAATCGCCCGGAACAAACAGTTCGGTGATGAACAGGCGCTCACCACTACCGGTAAACTGCTGCGTAAGGGTCTCCCGTACCGGCAAAAGGCGCTGCGCGGTAAAGTACATGAAGGCACAGCCCGCTGCCCCCAGGAGCAGAGCCGGAGCACTGATCTCGAACATCGCAAAGGGAGCGAGACCGTGGGCCCGTGCCACGCCATCCACCAGAATGTTGGTCGAGGTGCCGACCATCGTCACCAAGCCACCCAGAATGGTGGCGTAGGAAAGCGGAATCAGGAGCCGCGAAGGGGCAATCCTGTACCGGTCGGCCAGCTTCATTACGGCCGGGATCATCACCATCACGATGGGCGTATTGTTGATGAAGGGCGAGACCACCATCCCCACCAGCATCAGGGCCACCAGCAAGTGCCGCTCGCTGTGCCCGGCCAGCACCCCCAGCCAGTCGCCCAGCCTATCCACCAGGCCAGTCCTGGACAAGGCACCGCTGATGATGAACAGGCAGGCAATGGTGATCGGTGCGCTGTTGGCAAACACCCCAAGCACTTCACCCGGCTTGAGAATACCCAGCGTCATCAGCACGGCCACGGCCACCATGGCCGCGACGTCGGGCTTCAGCCATTCGCGGACAAAGGTGGCGAACAGTACGATGAGGACTAGGCTCACGGCAAAGACGTGCAGTTCTTCCGGCAGTAACATTTTGGGGTGGCGCTGAGCAATGAAAACGGCCGCAGCATAGTTCACCCACCATAGACAAACAAGGAATGAACAATTCCTTGCTTATATCGCCTGGATCTACCAGACGCTCACTCGTGGCTCGACCTGAGGCAAAGAGATCGACCTGACATCTCCTGCCCGCTCTTCACCCGGCTTGAGCACTGCAAATCGATTGGCAGCGGCCAGAAGGGACTGCTGTAGCTCGGTCGTTACCTCTACCGCCCCTCCCCGCACAGCATTCCGGCCTTCATCCGAGCGCTTCCCCGCCACGCCCGGGGAGCATGGCAGCTGGCGGTGATCCGGGGTATAGCGACGATCAAGCCAGCCAGTTCTCTACCGTCAGCCCCGACACGCGCGAAAATTCGCCGACGTTATCGGTAACGAGCACGGCGCGCAAGGCCAGCGCCTGAGCGGCAATCCAGCAATCGTTGGCGCCAATCGGCACGCCCTGACGTCCCAGCTCGGCGCGAACGACACCGTAATAACGACTCGTGGCCGCATCGAGAGCGACGACGTGCAGCCCGTCGACCACGCGCGCGAGACGCGCAGCATTCTTCTCGCGGTGCAGGCTTTTCTCGACGTCCAGCGCCAGTTCGCCGAGCACCACGGGCGAGAGGACGATTTCCGAAAGTGGGGTGGCTTCGAGCTTCTCGCGCACCCGCTCAACACCCTTCATCGCGGCGATCAGGATGTTCGTGTCAAGCAGCAGGCAGCGCATGTCAGTCGAGAACCGGAGACGGATCAGCGAGCAGTTCCGCCGGTGCCTCAAGGTCGCTGTCGCTTTCTTGCCAGAAAGGCCGGAACAGCTCGGCGGCCATGCGCGGCGCTTCAGGCACGATGCGTGCGACCACCTTGCCGTGACGGGTGATCGAGATTTCCTCGCCGGCCTCGACGGCCGCAAGAAGCGCCGAAAACCTGGCTTCTGCTTCGGCAACCTGAACAGTACGCATGACCGATCTCAAATTGTGACCAGATGGTCATTCTACGCCGCAGGAACGAATGGCCAAGCTGCCAAATCACGAGACGACATCAAAATGCGCACCGCCACCAATCCAGGCAGGATCGCCGGCTGCTGGCCGCCCACCACACCATCCGCTCACTTCAGAATCCCGAGCAGGTTCGAGAAGCCATCGGTCCACGCCGTGAAGCCCGGGCGCGGCAGCAGCGCCTTCGTCCCGCTGACCGCCGCCTGCAGGCTGGCTACGCGCTCGGGTCGGACGATCAGCGCCCACAGCGAGCGGCGACAGAAGACCTCGCCGTCACCCGGCTCGAGAGCGACGACGAGGACGCTCAGGCCGAGCTGTTGAGCGGCGGCGGCGACCACCGGCTGCAGATCGAGGTAGCGGTTGGTGATGTGCACGGCGAGGATGCCGTCGCTCCGCATGTGCCGCAGGTAGGACTGCATCGCTTCGAGGGTCAGCAGGTGCGCCGGGATCGAGTCGCCCGAGAAGGCGTCGATGGCGAGCAGGTCGAAGGCCTGCGCCGCTTCGCTCTCGAGCATCAGGCGGCCATCGCCGAGCACCGGCACGATGCGCGCCCGGCTCTCGGCCAGGTAGCTGAAGTCGCTGCGCGCGAGATCGAGGACCTGGTCGTCGATCTCGTACAGCCGCATTTCGTCGCCCTGGCGGCCGTAGGTCGCGAGCGTGCCGGCGCCGAGGCCGACGACGCCGATCTTGCGCGGCCGGTCGGTCGGCAGGCTGAGCAGCGCCTGGCCGATGCCCGACTGCTCGCAGTAGTAGGCGGTCGGTCGCCGGCTGTGCTCGGGGGCGATGAACTGCTCGCCGTGGTTGATGCGGCCGTGGAACATCCTGCGCTTGATGCCGAGGTCGTCCTCGCTGACGTCGTCGATGCGCAACTGGCCATAGAAGTTGCGCATGACGCGCCGGTAATCCTCGACGTAATCGACCGAGATTCCCGCCAGCCGATAGCCGTAGAGGGCAAGCGCGATGAGCAGCAGCCAGCGCCAGATCGGCTTCACTTCCGGCCAGAGAACGATGATCACCAGCACGGCGCAGAGGAAAAGGCCGATCGGCAACTCGAAGTAGGCGTTGAACAGCGCCGGCGCGAGCAGGCCGACGAAACTGCCGCCAAGCGCGCCGCCAATCGACAGCATCAGGTAGAACAGCGTCAGGTGACGAACCGGCGGGCGCCGCCGAACCAGTTCGCCATGACAGACCATGCAGAAGACGAAGAGGGCGAGGCAGAGCACGCTGACCAGCATCGGCACCGGCATGCCGACTTCGGCGAGAACCTGGTCGAGGGCGATGAAGGCGATCGGCAGTGCGATCAGGAAACCGCGGCGATGATAGTAGCGCGGGGCATCGAAGCAGAGAATGAAGCTCAGCAGGTAGATGCTCAGCGGCACCACCCAGAGGAACGGCACCGGCGCGACGTCCTGCGTCAGGTGACGGGTCAGCGCCAGAAGGAGAATCGAGGCGGTCATCGCCAGCCCGATCCACAGCAGGCACTCGCGCAGCGGCGGCCGCGCCACCGGCTCCGAACTGGCCGGGCGGCGCTCGAGTTCGCCCGAGACACCCTGCCACGACTGCCAGGCGCTGGCCAGGCAAGCGATGACGAAGAAGACGTAGCCGACCGACCAGGCGTTCGCCTGCTGCGCGACGACGAAGAAGGGTTCGACGAGCACCGGATACGAGAGCAACGCGAGCATCGACGCCAGGTTCGACAGCGCGTAGAGGCGATACGGCATCAGGCTGTTGAACGAGCGCGCATACCACGCCTGCATCAGTGGCCCGGTGGTCGACAGCAGCAGGTACGGCATGCCGACCGCTGTGCCGAGAACGACGAGCACGTTCCACGTCGGGCTGGCAAAGGCAGCGTCCTTCCAGGCCGGATTGGCGACCACCGGTAGCGTCGCCAGACTGAGCAGCAGCAGTGCGCAGTGGACGATGTTCTGGCGGCGCGGCGACAGCCACTCGTGCAGCAGGTGCACGTAGAGGTAGCCGAGCAGCAGCACCGCCTGAAAGAAGACCAGACAGGTGCTCCACACCGAAGATGAACCGCCGAACCAGGGCAGGATCATCTTGGCGATGATCGGCTGGATCTGGAAGAGGAGAAAGGCTGAAAGGAAGACGGTCAGGGCGAAGCTGATCATACCGGTGTTCCCGGCTGCTGCAGCGTTCCCGTCGTCGGCCCGCCGGCTTCGGGTTCGGCCGGCGCCGCATGCCAGCTCTCGCGCGGGACGACGACGTTGCCTGCCGGCTGGACGACAAAATGCGGCGACATGATCTGCACGCCATACGTATTGAACTGATCCTGGATGTTGGCGTGCAGCGCGGACAGCACCGGCACCCGCTCGAGCGGCTTGTCCATGTGCGCGAACAGTTCGTACTCGACGTACCAGTCGGCGAGGCTGCGCTGATAAACGAAGGGTTTCGGCAGCGCGCGCAGGCCGGGCGTCTGCTCTGCCGCAGAGATGAGCATCGCATGCACCTGTCGCCAGGGCGTGTCGTAGCCGATCGTCACCTTGGTCGACACCAGCGTCCCGCGCGCACCGGCGAGACGCGAGTAGTTCTTGATCGGACTGCCAACGAGTACCGCATTGGGGATCGTCACTTCCTCGTTGCGCATGTTGATGATCTTGGTCGACAGGGCGCCAACCTCGCTGACGACGCCGACGGTCTCGCCGATGTCGACGAAATCGCCGACCGAGAGCGCGCGCGAGTAGACGAGCACGAGACCGCTCATCAACTGGTTGACGATCCCCGCCGAGCCGAGCGTCAGCATGAAGCCGAACATCACCGACAGCCCCTTGAAGGCATCGCTGTTGGACATCGGGATGAAGGGATAGGCAATGGCGATACCGAGGCCCCAGACGATGATGGTGCAGATGCGATGGGTGGCGTTTACAGTCTCCGGATGCAGCCCGTGCACCTGCACCCGCCCGGTTCTCGCCGCCTTGAAGAAGTTGCCGATGGCGTCGTTGAAGGCCTTGGTCAGGAAGAGGATGACGAGGGCGGTGGTCAGCGAGGGAATGGCTTCGATGAAGCCGACGCCGAGCGTCTCGAGCAGGCCGAAAAGAAAGTCGGTGAGGCGGTCGCCGAGTGGCTCGGTGAGCGGGAAGCGGGCGAGAACAAAGGTCAGCCAGAGGTAGGCGACACTCAGCCAGAGGAAGGCCATGAGGAGTTGCGCGATGCGTTGCACCAGCGCCCAGCCATGCCGCGCCCAGCGGAAGCTGCTCGACTCGGGATGTGCGTCGATCACCTTTTCGAACTGGCGGACGATGAGCGCGGCGGCGCGACGAATCAGCCAGAGCAGGAGCAGCGCGACGGCGGTCGCCGCCAGCGACAGGCCGAGCCCCTTGATGAGGACCGCTGGCCGGCGCTGCTCGCTGACCGCCAGCAGCGCCATGTGCAGTTCGTCGGCGCTGCGACGGGCGGCAGCCTCGAGCGAGATCTTCTCCTCGGGGTCGAGGTCGCCCTCGACGATGCCGAAAAGGACCGATTCACCGATATGCAGACTGATCCCGCGCCGGTCGTCGACGACGAATGGCGTCAGCTCGATCGGTTGCGGCATCTGCGCCGCCGGCAGGGCATCGATGCGGGCGAGCGCCCGGCGCACGCGATACTCCGGGCTGGCGCCGACGAAGGTCGCGCGCAAGGTGACGATCGGCCGGAAATGGTAGTGCAGGGTCGCCTCGTTGGGACGGACCTGCTCGGCGGCGACGACCGGTCCGCTCAGGCCGGCGAGGAAGAGGCCCGCGGCAAGCCAGAAGAAGGCAAAAACAGCGGGCAGCCGGCGGCAGAAGGAATTCGCAAGCATGGCGTGAGATGGGCGACGGTCTGGGTTGGGCTGCGATTATAGCCCCTGCCCGGCAGCATGGCCTTCCCGCGTGCGGCTCGCAGCCCGTCGGCGATCAGGCCGTGCCACCGACGGTCAGCCCATCGATGCGCAAGGTCGGCTGGCCGACGCCGACCGGCACGCTCTGACCGTCCTTGCCGCAGGTGCCGACGCCAGGGTCGAGGCGCATGTCGTTGCCGATCATCGACACCTGCATCATCGCCTCCGGCCCGCTGCCGATCAGGGTTGCTCCCTTGACCGGTGTGGTCACCCTGCCGTTCTCGATCAGGTAGGCCTCGGACATCGAGAAGACGAACTTGCCGTTGGTGATGTCGACCTGTCCGCCACCGAAATTGACGGCATAGATCCCCTTCCTGACCGAGCGGATGATCTCTTCGACGCTGCGGTCGCCGTTCAGCATCGCGGTATTGGTCATGCGCGGCAGTGGCAGGTGGGCAAAGGACTCGCGACGCCCGTTGCCGGTCGGCGCGACACCCATCAGCCGTGCGTTGAGGCTGTCCTGCATGTAGCCCTGCAGGATGCCGTCCTCGATCAGCACCGTCCGCTGCGTCGGGTTGCCTTCGTCGTCGATGTTCAACGAACCGCGCCGCCCGGCAATCGTGCCATCGTCGATGACGGTCACTCCGCTGGCGGCAACGCGGCTGCCGACGCGACCGGCGAAGGTCGAACTTCCCTTGCGGTTGAAGTCGCCCTCGAGTCCGTGGCCAACGGCTTCGTGCAGGAGGATTCCCGGCCAGCCGGCGCCGAGGACGACCGTCATCGTTCCCGCCGGTGCCGGTCGCGCGGCCAGGTTGGTGACAGCCTGATGCACCGCTTCCCGCGCGTAATCCTGCAGCACGGCGTCGGTGAAGCAGCCGTAATCGCTGCGGCCGCCGCCGCCGGCCGACCCCTGTTCGCGCTGCCCGCCCTCTTCGACGATGACCGTCAGAGAGACCCGCACCAGCGGCCGCACATCGGCTGCCAGCCGGCCGTCGCTGCCGGCCACGAGCACCACTTCGTACTCGCCGGCGAGGTGCGCCATGACCTGCGTCACCCGCGGGTCTGCGGCACGCGCCAGCGCTTCGAGCCGTTCGAGGAGGCTGACCTTGCTGCTGGCGTCGAGCGAAGCCAGCGGATCGTTCGGCAGGTAGAGGCGGTGGCCGCCGGTACTCCTCTTCACCGCCGGGACGCGCCGCTCCTGCCCGGCGGCGGCAATCGCCCGCACGGCGCCGGCGGCATCGCCGAGCGCCTGGCTGCTGATATCGTCGGAGTACGCGAAGGCGGTCTTCTCGCCGGCGAGGGCGCGCACGCCGACGCCTTCATCGATGCTGAAGCTGCCCGCCTTGACGATCCCCTCCTCCAGGCTCCAGGCCTCGGAACGGCTGTACTGGAAGTAGAGGTCGGCATAATCGACCCGATGCGCCATGATCTTGCCGAACACCGCCGTCAGGTCGGTGATGTCGAGGCCATAGGGGGTGAGCAGGGTCTTGCGTGCCTGCGTGAGGAGGTTTTGAGCTTTGGCGGTCATTGAATTTCCATTTCTGCTGCGTTTTTCTGCCGGGGACTCCTACATGACACGGTGCGCAAGCGCCGGCAGGCTGGCGCGGACTTCGGCCAGGCGAACCTGTTCAAGGTCGCCGATGACGATTCCGGGGCCCTTCTGCTTGCGATCGAGTATCGTCCCCCAGGGGTCGATGAGCATGCTGTTGCCGTGCGTTTCCCGCCCGTTCTCGTGCCGGCCACCCTGGGCGACCGCCAGGACGTAGCACTGGTTCTCGATTGCCCGCGCGCGCAGCAGGATCTCCCAGTGCGCACGGCCAGTCGTCTCGGTGAAGGCCGCCGGCACGACGATCAGCTCTGTGACACCGAGTGCGCGATAAAGCTCCGGAAACCTGAGGTCGTAGCAGATCGACAGACCGACACGGCCGAAGGGCGTGACGAAGGCGGTCGGCAGCCGACCGGCCTCGATGGTCGCGCTCTCGTCATAGCGCTCGCTGCCCTGCTGGAAGCCGAAGAGATGGATCTTGTCGTAGCGCGCAACGCGCCGCCCCTGCGGATCGTAGACCAGCGTCGAGTTGAGCACCTTGTCGGGACTGTCGGCGAGCAGCGGCAGCGAGCCGCCGATCAGCCAGACCGCATGCTCGCGGGCGCTGCCGGCGAGGAAATCCTGGATCGGGCCACGACCATCGGACTCGCGCAGGCGCACCTTGTCGGCATCGGTCATCCCCATGATCGCAAAGTACTCGGGCAGCGCCAACAGCTCGGCGCCCTGGGCAACGGCTTCGCCGATCAGGGCAGCGGCAGTGCGCAGATTCTCGTCGACGCGCGGCGTCGAGACCATCTGCAGGGCGGCGACACGGAGGACGCTGGCAGCGTGCGCGGCCGGGTGCCGCTCGTCGGGACCTGTGTTCATTGCTTGCTCCGCTCGGGTTGGGAAGCGCGGGTCATGGCGTCGTCGCGGCGCTGTTCGGCGGGCGCGAGATGCGCTCGACCTTGGGATCGTCCCACCTGCCGGTGACCAGGTAGTCAAAACTGAAAGCCTTGCTCAGGGGGCCCTGCAGGATCTTGTCGGCGAGCAGCGTCGCGACACCGGCGAGCGGATTGATCACCGCCACGCCGAGTGCCGCACTGCTGCCGAGGTCGGGCTGGACGCTGACTTCGAGGCGTTGCGTTTCATTCTTCAGATCGGCTTCGCCGCTCATCACCACGCGCGCCGACGGGCCACTGATCTGCAGCCGGTCGGTGTGCATGACGCCGCTGCGGACGGTGATGCTGCCGCTGAGACTGTCGAAGGCGAAGCCCTCGCTGAAAACGTCGCCGAAATCGAAGCTGAAACGTCGCGGCAGTCCCTGCAGGCTGATCAGTCCAAGCAGCTTGCCGGCGCCGGGATCGACCTTGATGAATTGCCCCTTGCTCGCCTCGACCTGGATGTCGCCGCTGAGCGTCGCATAGTCCAGCTCCGCCGGTGCTCCGTTCCAGCCGATCCGGCCCTTCATGGCGGCCTTGCCGGCGCGTACCGTGCCACCGTAGCCGAGCCGGTCGAGCAGGCGGCCGACGTCGCTGCTCTCGAGCGTGAAGTCGAGCTGCGTCCGGTTGGCCGCACTGAGCTGCCATTGTCCACTGCCCGACAGGCTGCCATAAGGGTTGCGCAGGTCGATCCTGTCGAGCCGCCAGATGCCGCCATCGTTGTGCGCCTGCACCTCGAGGCGTCCGAAGCGCTTCTGGCCGACAGCAAAATCCTCGACCACCACGTCCAGCGCCGGCAGTTCCCGGAGCGGCTCGGTGGCGGTGGCATCGGTGCGTACCCGGTCGGGACGACGCCACTTGCTGAAATGCGCCTTCAGCCGGCCAGCGCCGCTGTCATCCCACTGGAAGGTGCCGGCAGCCTGCTCCGCTTCGACGTTGCCGCGCCAGCGCGTGGTGATGCCGGTGATGCCGATGGCGACGCCGGTGTAGGTCTGGCCGAGGAGGACGAGTTCGTCAGCCTTGAGATCGATGGCCACAGGAAGACCTGCCGCTCCTGCCTGCCCCCCCTTCCTGCCACCGCCGACGAGCTTCTGCCAGTAGTCGAGGTCAATGCTGCGGGCGCTGATGCCGAGGTTGAGGCCGCGCTCGGGCAGCGCGGCTGCCGGCCGGCCGACCATGACCATGCCGCGTTCGATCTGCGCCTCATCCCCCTGCTTGCGGCGAATCAGCTGCAGGCTGAGTACCTTGCCGAGAGTGGCGCGCACCTGGTCCCGGACGATGGCCTGGCCGCCTGGGGCTGCCGGCGCTGGCGGCAGGAGTTCGTTCTCGAAATGCAGCGGCATCGCCTCACTGGCCGACTTGCCCAACGGCGCCGGCAGGGTGGAAGCGACGCCGACCAGATCGGAGTCCACCAGGATATCGACATCGCGCTTGCGCACCCTGATCTCTGCGCGATAGCCGGTCCCGCCCGAGATGCCGGCGAGCACGGGCGAGTCGATGTGCCGTCGCAGATCATCGACCACCAGGGTACCACTCGCCAGCACCCGCACCTTGCCTTCCTGGCTGCCGCCGGTGATTCGCAGCGGACCGCCGAACAGCCGGGCATTGATCTCGGGAACGCGCAGATCGGTCGCCGAGAACTGCAGGCTGCCCTTCACCTGCTGCAACGGCGGCAGCAGGGGATCGACGACGATCTCGTTGCCCTGAAACGTGTAGGTGCCGTCGATCTTCGACTCGCCAAGCCGCGCCTCCTCGAGCGGAATCACCAGCGCGATGTCCAGTCGTCCCGTCCCCCTGGCGCTCATCTTCTCGGTGAAATGGTCGATCTGCGCTGCCACCGGGCTCCGGTCGATGAACTTGAGGAACTCGGCCGTCGGCCCGGCGACCTGACCCTTGAGCTTGAGCGTGCTCACCGGCGCATCGAAATCCGGGACCTCGGCGCGCGTCTCCGCCAGCGTCGCACCGAGGATCGAGCCGCGCCGCGCCTGTACCACCATGCCGTTGCCCTCGAAGCGCAGGTCGGCGTCGATGCCGCTGATCAGCGGCCAGCCGGTACCGTAGTCGAGGACGACATCCTGCGCCTTGACGGTGACGAGAAACTGTCCCTGCTTGCGGTCGAGAAAGGGGAAGTTCGCCAGATCGCCCTTGAGGATCAGCCGCGCTTCGCTGGCGCTCCCCTCCTTCAGCGCATCGCGCAGCCAGTGCCGGGCATCGACGTTGATCGCTGCCGGCAGGTAGCGCCAGACGGCGGTCGCTTCGGCACGTGTCAGCGCTGCCGTCAGGTCGATGCTGCCCGGTCCGTCTGGACTGCTGCGGTAGGTTCCCTGCGCCGAACCGGCAGCGTCGGCGCCGGCAAAGTCGGCGCGCGCCAGTTCGACCTCGACGCTGCCCTGGTTGATCTTCCACTTCGCCTGCGCATTCAGGGTTTCGAGGACAATCGCCGACTCGGGAAAGACCTGCGGCAGCTCGACGCTCACCTGCCGCGAACGCAACTGCACGGCGCCGCCCTTCTCGCTCGCATCGAGCGAGCCGGAGAGGCCGCTGGCGCCTGGGAGGTGGCGTGCAGGCTGCAGCGCCAGGTCCGCGAAGGAAGCTTGCAGCGAATACGCCTGCAGTTCGTCGGCGCTGCCCCGCCAACTGGCGCGCAGTTCGCCGATCCGACCACGCGGCGCAAACTCGTCGAGCAATCGGCGCGACTGCGGATCGAGCGGCAGGTAGGCTGCCAGTCCGCCGATGACCCCGAGGTCGAGCACGCTGGCGGTCGCACTGCCGCGCACCAGGCCGCCCTCGGGCTTCTCCTGCTGCCATTCGAGATGGAAATCAGTCGGCTCGATGCGCAGCTCGGTCACCCGCGGCGGCTGCCCGGTCACCGCAGCAGCAGCGCCGTCGACGGGCGCCGGCGCCACCAGTGACCGAGCAAGAAGTTCGACACGGCGCCCATCGACCCGCAGGCCCCCAGGCGGGAATTTCGCCCCGATACGACCGGAGAGCCGGTCCAGTGCCAGCGCCGGCAGGTTCTTCGTCAGCCGGAGGTTGACGTCGCCGAGCGAGACGTCGGCAGTCAGGTCCTGCAGCCTGCCTTCGGCAAAACCTGCCCAAGCCCGTAGCGCGCCTCGACCATGCGGCAATGCGAACGGGTAATCGAGCCAGGCTCGCCAGGCAGCGAGATCGACGTAGTCGATCTGGACGAACGCCTGTCCTTTCCAGCTGGCGGCGTCGTCGAGGTCGCGGCCGCGGAAGTCGCCGCGCAGGTCGATCGCCGACGCCAGCTCGGCGGGCGGCAGTGCCGTCAGTCCGAAGCGGTGCTGGCGGCCGTCATTGTCGAGCGCCAGATTGACGTCTTCGAGAATGAGCGCCGGTGCGCCTCGTCGGGCATCCTCCCAGAGCACCGTCGCACCGTTGACGCGAATGTGCTTCTGCGCCAGCACCCAGTCGATGACCCCACCGTCGCTGTCGTCCTCGGTGACGGCAATGCCGGCGACGAAGAAGCGACCGTCGACGTCGCGCCGCAGATGCAGGGTGGGCTCATCGATCTGCAGCAGCCGCAGGCGCAACTGCAGCCGCAGCAGCGAAGACCACGACAGCACGCTCTCGACGCGGGAGAAGGCAAGCGCAGGTTGCCCGTGGGCGTCGGCGATGCGCACGTCGGAGAGGACGAGGTCGGGATTGATTCCAGACCAGTTCGCCTCGATGCCGCCGATCGCGACCGAGAGACCGAGCGCCTGACTGGCGGCGCGTTCAATGTTGGGGCGATAACTCTCGATGTTCGGCAGGATCAGGTAGCGCAGGCCGAGAATGAGCAGCACAAAGACGAAGTACAGCAGGACGATCCCCCGCACCGCCCAGCGCCAGGCCGTGCGTACCACCGGGTGCGAGACCAAAGGGACGACAAGGTGCAGGCGATGGTATACCGCCGGACGCAGCTCGTCCTGCTGCATCAGAATGGGCCAGCGCGGAGAGACTTTTGCCAACAGTCGGTGCGCGTCACTAGAATGTCGGGGTACCCGGTCGAATCGGCGAATGCCCCATTGTAACGGCTTTGCCGCCGCGCTTCAGCGCTGCGGGCACGTCGCCCGATCCGCCTCCAGACGAGACCAAGGAACGATGAACGACTCCAGCGACAGCAGCGGCATGCGGCCGCCCGATCTCGCCGCCGCCCGGCTGGCAGCGACGACGCACAGCCGCTATCTGCGGCAACTGCTGGCAGCGCGCCCGGAGATTGGCGGCTGGCTCGACGACAACGCCGAACGCCGGCTTACCGCCGACCGGATGAGCGCCTTCCTCGCCACCGCCGCGCCGGCTTCCGAGGAGGCATTGAAGCGCTCCCTGCGGCAGTTGCGGCAGCGCGTCATGGCCACCCTGATCGTACGCGACATCGGGGGCCTCGCCCCCTTGGGTGAAGTCGTCGAGACGATGACGCAGCTCGCCGACGTCAGCACCAACTTCGCGCTCGACTTCCTGCACCGACAACTCGCCGAACAGTTCGGCGAGCCCCTCGACGAGCAGGGCCGACCGCAGCGGCTGCTCATCATCGGCATGGGCAAGCTCGGCGGCCGCGAGCTCAACGTCTCGTCGGACGTCGATTACATTTTCGTCTACCCGGAAGAAGGACAGACCGGCGGCAAGGGCCGCCGCCTCGACAACTACGACTTCTTCCTCCGCCTCGGCAAGCGGCTGATCGGCGCCCTCGGCGATCTCAGCGAGGATGGCCAGGTCTTCCGGGTGGACATGCGGCTGCGGCCGAACGGCGATTCCGGGCCGCTGGTCGGCTCGCTCGGTTCGCTCGAGAACTATTTGATCGCGCAGGGCCGGGAGTGGGAGCGTTATGCCTGGATCAAGGCGAGGGTGATGAACGAAGGGGCCAATCTGCAACCCGAATGGGTCGACGCCCTGCAGCGCATCTGCCGCCCCTTCGTCTTCCGCAAGTACCTCGACTTCGGCGCCATCAACGCGATGCGCGAACTGCACGCGCAGATCCGCCGCGAAGTGGCGCGCCGCGACATGGCCGAACACATCAAGCTCGGCCCGGGCGGCATCCGCGAGATCGAGTTCATCGCGCAGGTCTTTCAGCTCATTCGCGGCGGCCGCGATCCGGCGCTGCAGATTCGCCCGACGCTGCGCGTCCTCGCGCTGCTCGCCGAGCGTCGGCTGTTACCGGCAGAAAGCGAGCGCGAGCTGGCGACGGCCTACGAATTCCTGCGCCGCCTCGAGCACCGCCTGCAGTACGTCGGCGACGCGCAGACGCACCGCCTGCCGAGTGGCGAAGACGAGCGCCAGCTGATCGCGACGGCGATGGCATTCGCCGATTGGCCGTCGTTCCTGACGGTACTCGACGCACATCGCGCGATCGTCGCTCGCCACTTCGAACAGGTCTTCTCCGAACCCGAGGAAGGGCGGCATCCGCTGGCCGGAATCTGGGACGGCGTGACGGCGGCCGACGACAACCTCGAGCAACTCTCGGCGCTCGGCTTCCGGCAGCCGCAGGCACTCCTCGAACGACTGCAGGGCTTCCGCCAGAGCGGCCGCTACCTGCAGCTGCCGGCGAGCAACCGCGAGCGTCTCGACGCCCTCGGGCCGCGGCTGATCGATGCTGCCGCCGCGACGACGACGCCCGATGCGACTTGGCAGCGCGGCCTTGACTTCCTCGACACGATCAGCAGGCGCGGCGCTTATCTCGCACTCCTGCAGCAGTATCCGCAGGCGCTGCGCAAGCTGGCCGAGCTGATCGGCAGCTCGTCGTGGGCAGCCGACTACCTGACGCGCCACCCGATCCTGCTCGACGAACTGCTCGACTCGCGGATTTTCGACGTCACCACCGACTGGCAGCAGTTTAGCGACAACTTGCGGGCAGGACTGGCGCAGCACGTCGATGACACCGAGCGCGAGATGGACGTCCTGCGCGAAACCCATCATGCGCAGGTCTTCCATTTCCTGGCGCAGGATCTGGCCGGCATGCACACGGTGGAGCACCTCGCCGACCGACTCAGCGAGCTCGCCGACATCATGGTGCAGACGACCCTCGATCTCTGCTGGCAGAAGCTCAGGCAGCGGCACCCGCGGCCCGAGCTGCCGCCGCGATTCGCCGTCATCGCCTACGGCAAGCTCGGCGGCAAGGAACTCGGCTTCGCTTCCGATCTCGATCTCGTCTACCTGCACGATGACCCCGAGACCGACACCGGCGAGCTCTACGCCCGTCTCGGGCAGCGGATGAGCACGTGGATGTCGAGCCAGACCGCCGCCGGAACGCTTTTCGAGGTGGACCTGCGGCTGCGGCCCAACGGTGATTCCGGAATGCTCGTCTGCCCGGTCGACGCCTTCCGCGACTATCAGTTGCACCGCGCCTGGGTGTGGGAACATCAGGCGCTGACGCGAGCCCGTTTCTGCGCCGGCGACCAGGCGCTCGGCGACCACTTCGAAGCCATCCGCATCGAGGTCCTGCGGCAATCGCGCGATCTGCCGACGCTGCGCCAGGAAGTGCTGGCAATGCGCCAGCGCATGCTCGAGCAGCACGCCTCGGGCAGCGCGGAGTTCTTCGACATCAAGCACGACCGCGGCGGCCTGATCGACGTCGAGTTCATCGTCCAGTACCTGATCCTCGGCCACGCGCAGCGACATGCCCGACTCTGCGGCAACCTCGGCAACATTGCGCTGCTCGGCATCGCCGCCGAGTTGGGGTTGATTCCTGCCACAGCTGCGGCAGCGGTGCGCGATGCCTACCGCGAGTATCGCCGCATGCAGCACGTCCTGCGGCTGAACGCCGGCCGTCGTGCGCGCGTCGAGCGCGCGACGGTCAGCCACCGCATCGAGGCGGTACTGGCACTCTGGAAAGAGGTGTTCGAATCGCCGTAGGCATCGGTTATCATCACGCGTCCCGTCGCGATGAAGGAAGCACATGCGCCAGAACCTGCCGGTGAACGATGTCGAGACGATGCTGCCCGAGCACGCCTTCATCTACTCCCGCACCGACCTCAAGGGCGTGATCGTCGAGGCCAATGAAGCGTTCGCCAGCGTCAGCGGCTTCGAGCGCCACGAAATGATCGGCCAGCCGCACAACATCGTCCGCCACCCCGACATGCCCGGCGAGGCCTTCGCCGACCTCTGGCACGAGCTGAAGAGTGGCCGTCCGTGGCGCGCGATCGTCAAGAACCGGCGCAAGGACGGCGGCTTCTACTGGGTGGTCGCGAATGTCTCGCCGGTCCGTGAAGGCGGCCAGGTCGTCGGCTATCAGTCGGTACGCAGCCGGCCGACGCGCGCCGAGATCGATGCCGCAGCCACCGCCTACCAGCGGATCCGTCAGGGAGATCAGCGGCTGACCATCGAGCAGGGGCGCGTGGTGAATCGTCGTGCTGCCGGGATCGCCCGCCTGCTCTCGTTGCCGGTGCAGCTGACGCTGATCGGCGTCGTCGCCCTGCTCGGCGCGGCCATGCGCCTCGCCGGCGCGCGCTTCACCGGCGGCGGTGTTGACACGCTTCTCGACGTGCTGGCGGTTGCCTCTGCTCTTTACGGCCTGTTCTTCCTGTTCGCCTACGTGCCACGCCTGCAGGGCGACTTGCGCGGCTTCGCCGACTGGATCGGGCAACTGCTGACCAGCGGCAATCTCAGGCAACGAATCGATTCGCCACGCAGCGACGTGGTCGGCACCGTCATCCGCCAGACCGACCGCTTCGTCTCCTCGGTGCAGGCAACGGTGCAGGGGATGGCCGACGTCGCGGCGCAGGTCGGCGATGCGACACGCGATGTCGGTCGTGGCGTGCAGCAGGTCCAGGATGCGGCGAGCAAGCAGAACATGGCGACCGCATCGGCAACCGCCGCCGTCGATGAAGTGACCGGGCTGATCGCCCGTGTTGCCGAGAATGCGCGCGCGACGCACGGCGTCGCCAGCCAGACGGGGGGCGTCTCGCGCGCCGGCGCCAGCGAGTCCGAGGAAGCCTGCGCCGCCATCAGCTGCCTCGCCGAAACGGTCCGCCTGTCGGCCGAACAGGTTGAAACGCTCGGTCAGCGGTCGACCGAGATCAGCCAGATCACCTCGGTGATCAAGGAGATCGCCGATCAGACCAACCTGCTGGCGCTGAACGCCGCCATCGAAGCGGCGCGGGCCGGCGAGCAGGGGCGAGGATTCGCGGTGGTCGCCGATGAGGTGCGCAAAC
>DDUX01000085.1 GCA_002345025.1 Candidatus Accumulibacter iunctus
CCGCCGTGCACAGTCGTCCGCAGGTGCTGCAGGCCGCCCGACCGCAGCACCTCGGCCGACTGCGGCGGTGCCAGCGCACTGCAGAAGGGCAGCAGTGCGGCGCGCACGGCGTCGACCACCACCTGCTGCTCGTGCCTATTCTTGTCGTCGTGCAGCGACGGCGACGCCACGCCGGCAGCGCCAGCCGCCTGCCAGGCGGTCCCGGCGAGCGCGTCGACCTGCACCGTGCCGCGCCGCAGAACCAGCAAGCGCTCGGGAGTCGCGCCGACGAAGCTCTCGCCAGCGCGGGAGACGCCATAGGTGGTGCAGTACGGATGCCGGTCGCGCAGAGCCGCGAGCAATGGCGCGATGGCAATCGTGCCGTCGGCGGTGCAGCGCAGGCTGCGCGCGAGTACCAGCTTCTCCAGCCGGCCGTCACTGATGGTCCGCAAAGCGGCAGCGACACGCGCCATGAAAGCCTGTCCGGCAAGCGGCCCGGCTGTCTGCGGCAGAAGCGCCGCCGCGGTGCGCAGCGGCCGCTGGGCACCGCGGCGCAGTTCGCCGAGCCAGCCCGGCAACGCCGCCTCGCCAACAGCGGCGACACAGCTGAAGGTCGCGGTGCGCCGACCGCTGCCGCTGCGCAACAGGATCGCCGGCACCAGCAGCTGGGCGTTCGGCCAGGCGTCAGCACTCTCGTCGGCGAAGGCAAAGCCGAGATGCGCCAGCGGGCTGACGCCGGTCCGCTGCGGGTCGTCGTGCTGCCAGACCGCCTGCAGCCCGCCAAGGGCCGCCTGCAGGGCGGAAAAACGCGCTTCCCCGGTGCTGCGAAAGTCGATCGCACGGCCGATCGCCAGGCGGTGGTCGGAGCGCCCGCAGGCGAGCGGCGATGCCCACCAGCTGCCCTCGCCACGGCTCAGGTCGACGCCGGGCCAGTCGTCGCCGTCACCACCGAGCCAGTCGTCGTCGCCGGCGCCAAGGTCGATGCTGATGCTCAAGAGATCATTGCTGCGGGCACGGGCGAGCCGGGCGCGCAGGCGGCCGCGAAGGAGCGCGATCTGCGTCGCGTCGAGCAGCGCGCGCGGCATCACGCAGCCTCCGCAGCCAGTCGGCGCAGGACGGCACGTTCGAGCTTGCCGAGCGGGTTGCGCGGCAGCCGGTCGACGCAGCGGAATCGCCGCGGCCTCCTGGCGGCCGGCAGATGCTGCCGCGACCAGGCGTGCAGCAGTTCCAGGTCGGCCTGCCCGACAACCAGCGCCAGCAGCGAGTCACCCCACTCCGCGTCGGCAATCGCCGTCACCGCGACGTCGCTGACCCCCGGACAGGCGGCCAGACACTCCTCGACCTCAGCGGGATGGACATTGACGCCACCGCTGATCAGCAGGTCGTCGGCGCGACCGCGGATGCTGAGGCGACCGGCCGCATCGATCTCGCCGAGGTCGGCAGTGATCAGCCAGCCGTCGACCAGACCGAGGCCCGGGCGCCACTGCGGGTTGAGGTAGCCGGCCATCACCTGCGCCCCGCGCAGGCAGATGCGGCCGTCGGCAGCGATGCGCGCGGCGAGCCCCGGCAGCGGCGCGCCAACCAGCCCGGGCCACCATTCCAGTTCCGGGTCGAGCAGCGTCGCCGCCTGCGCCGCGCTCTCGCTGAGGCCCCAACTCGGACGGATCGGCCAGCCGCTGGCCAGTGCGCGTTCGCAGAGTGGCCGCGACAGTGCGCCGCCGCCGATCAGCGCATGCCGAAGACTGCCCGGCGGCGGCTGGCCAGCGGTGGCATCGAGCAGTCGCGCCAGCATCACCGGCACCAGCGAGACGTGACTCACCGCCTGTTCGTTGATGTCGCGCCAGACCGCCGGCGCGGCAAAACCGCTGTGCAGCAGGAGCGTCGCGCCGGCCCGCAGGCAGCGATGGAGCAGCGACATGCCACCGATGTGGTACAGCGGCAGACAGCCGAGCCAGACGTCACCGGCCGCCAGCGGCAGGCACTGCTGCGACGCGGCGACTGCGG
Source organism: Candidatus Accumulibacter iunctus (assembly GCA_002345025.1). Taxonomy (GTDB): domain Bacteria; phylum Pseudomonadota; class Gammaproteobacteria; order Burkholderiales; family Rhodocyclaceae; genus Accumulibacter; species Accumulibacter iunctus. The sequence goes on from DDUX01000085.1 coordinate 1,984, forward strand.
CGGCGAGATTGCCGGCCGTCAGCATCACCGCCTTCGGCTCTCCCTCGCTGCCGCTGGTGGCGATGACCAGCGCCAGGTCGTTTGCGTCGGCAGCAGCAGGAGCCAGTCCGCGGTAGTTTGACCACTCGGCTGGCGACGCATCGAGGCGCTGCAGTCGCCCGCCAGCCAGTTCCTGCAGGCGCGGCCAAGCGCTATCGACGGTCAGCGGATCAAGCGGCAGCAGCGCCGCAGCGGCCGACGAACAGGCGACGGCGGCCAGCGCGAGATCGACCGCGGCACCGCTGCAACCGACGATGGCGCCGGCGGCGACGCCGCTGCTGCGCAGGCAGGCTGCGCCCTGACCGGCCAGCGCCAGAAGTTCTCCGTAAGCCCATTCGCGCGACGCCGCGCGCAAGGCGCAGGCTGCCGGACGATCGCGCGCAGCAGCGGCCAGCCAGGAGGCGAGCAGACTCACTGCCGATCGGCGCTGCGCTTGTTCATGCGGCGGATCTTACGCAGCTCCCGCTGCCCGCGGCTTTGCTGCCGATCAAGAAAGCGCCGTGCGCACGCCCGCGTCCAGCCGCCGACGCGGATATCGATCGACGTCGGGGCTTCGTCGCCCGGCCGCGTCCACGGGACCGGGCGTCCCGCGAAATCATGATCATGTCCTTGGAATTACCGGGCGCTCAGCCCGTTCGCGTGCGCTGTTCGTGCTGCTTCTTGATCAAATACTGCAGCATGGCCATCAGCGCCGCGCCGCTCATGCCCACCATCAGGACGCCATTGACCGCCTCCAGCGGCCCGAGCAGCTTCCATGACCTGCTCATGACGATGTCGCCATATCCCAGCGAGGCGAAATTCACCCCCGAGTGATAGAGGGCTTCGTAGAACTCGGAGAACTCGCCCAGCGCGAGGAACAGGGCGCCCCAGAGGGTGATTTGCAGCAGGTTGCCGGCGGTCAGGATCAGCATCGCGATCAGCAGCGGCCAAATCGCGACGCGCGCTCCGACGGCGGCATTCGAGTACGACGCACGCACGTAGTAGCGGACGCTCCAGAAGGTGAACGTCGTCTGCAGGACCAGGCAGAGCAGCATCGTCGGCAGGCCGACCAGCAGGTTGTGCAGCATCGTCAATCTCCTTGTTTCAGCCGCGGTCGAAGAACGGCGCCTGGCGGCGCGCGGCGCGCCAGCGTTCGAGCAACCAGACCAGCGCCCAGGCATAGAGCGCGACGCCGACGAACAGGCCGACGCGAACGGCGGATGCCGTCAGTACCCCCGTGCCGCCGGCGCTGTCCTCGATCGCCGGGCCGAGCAGGATCAGCATGGTCATCAGCGCGTCCTTCCAGAACACGGGCGGGTAGGCCGTGCGTTGGACCCCGAAGATTCGTGCACCGGCCCACAGCGTGGCCGCCATCATCCACAGCAGCAGCATCCACAGGTTGGGCCAGAGCGACAGACCACACCACACGACCAGAGCCATCGCCGCCCCCATCAGGGTCGATCCCACCAGTTCCTTGCCGGCAGAGCGTGTGTCGATGGAACCTGCCTGTTGCCCGAGGGTGGCCGTCTTCATGATCGCCGCCAGATAGAACGAGGGGTCGGTCAGCGCCAGCACGAACATCGGCATGACCACCAGCATGCCGCGCAGTGCAATCCAGCCCGCCGTCTCGCGGCTGGGGGGCGGCGTCTTGGCGGCCCTGGCGGCTGCGCCCGGCGGATCGGGAAAAAAGGCGTGCGACAGGCTGCCGACCAGGCCGCCGACCGCGATACCGGCGGCGATGGTCACGCTGATGACCGTCACCAGCGCCTGCTCGGCCACCCCGGCGACCGGGATCAGCGTGAACACCACCACCAGGATCGTGGTCAGCGGGTTGCCGGTGCGGATGCCGAAGAAGAACAACGCGTAAAGAATCGCAGCAGTCAGCATGACCGCGGCCAGCGCATAGTTTTCCAGCAGGGGAACCATCAGCACCCCCGTCACCAGCAGGCCGGCAAGCAGCAGGGCAAAGGCCGCCGCCTTGAGCGGCGGAATTGGCGGACCCGGCTTGCACAGAACAATCATGGCCATCAGGCAGACCACGTGCGGCATCTGCAACGCGAAGCCGTAGGCGACCAAGACGGCGAGGCCGAGGCCGACCGCCAGCCGCAGTACCGCCTTGTCCGCCGGCGCGATCATCGGTCGCTCAGTAAAGGTAGGAGAGCAGGCTCATCAGCCGGATGTAGCCGGCGCCGAGCAGGTTCATCAGGAAGTTGTCGCCGGTGAAGACCATCACCTCGGCCTGGCCGCCGGGGCGGAGCCGGCCCAACCGGTCGGCTTCGGCGGCGTCGAACTCGATCGCCACCGGGAAGCGCTGCGCCTGGCGCAGCCAGTCGCGGCTGTTCTGGATCGTCGGCAGCGTTCCCGGCGGTGCCTGCTGCTGCCCAGAACTGACGCCGCCGCCGACACTGCGCACACGCCCCTTGAGCACTTCGCCGGGCAGCACGTCGAGGACGATCGCCACCGCGTCGCCAGGGTCGATGTTGCCGAGGTTGTTCTCGGTCAGGTCGGCGCTGATCCACAGGTCGTGGTTGGCGATCAGCGTCATTGCCGCCGCGCCCGCCTGGGCGAAATGGCCGACATCGGTGCGCAGGTCGGTGACGACACCGCGACCGGGAGCGACCACCTGCGTGCGCGCCAGGTCGAGTTCGGCCTTTTCGATCGCCGAGCGCGCGCTGCGCAGCTGCGCGTTGTTGTCGCCGCTCTCGCCGGCAGCTTCCTGCGCCTTGCGCAGGTCGGCCTCGGCGGCCTTTTCCTGGCTGCGCGCCTGGATCCGCGTGGCCTGCGCGACCTCCAGCCGGCGCACCGAGATGGCGCCGGGGTCCTCGGCGTAGAGCGTTTCCTGCCGCGTTGCATCCTTTTCGGCCTTGACATGGTTGGCCTGGGCCGACTGCAGCGAAGCGCGAGCCGCCTCTACGGTCGCCGCCGAGGCATTGACCGATCTCTGCACCGACTCGTAGTCCGAGCGGCTCCTCTGCAGCGCGATGCGGTACTGGCTCGGGTCGATGTCGAACAGCGGCTGCCCCGACTGAACGACGTCGTTGTTCCTGACGTGCACCGCCAGCACCTTGCCCGCCACTTCGGCGGCGACCGGCACGACGAAGGCTTGCACCCGCGCCTGCGTGGTGTGCGGCGTCAGCCGGTCGGCGGCGAAGTACCAGAGCAGGCTGGCGGCGATCAGCGCCAGCACGACCGTCGCGCCGACCCTGGTCGCCTTGCCCGGCTGCGGTACTTCGCCGCCGGTGGCGGTCGACGGGCTCTGGCTCGGCGATTCCTGGGTCATCGTTCTTCCTTCTCCGGGGTCATCTGGGGTGGGGCGACATCGGGCGGCGGTAGCGGCGCCGCCAGCATCTCCCGCCAGTCGCTGCGTTCGGCCATCGTCTCGCGTGTCGCGTCATCCAGCAGCGGCCGGCTGCGCGCCTGCTGCCAGCCGCCACCCATCGCCTTGTACAGCGTGACCAGGCTCTGGGCAACGTTGCCGAGGTTGTTCACCAGCCGCTCCTGCTGGTTGAAGAGTGCCCGCTGCGAATCGAGCACGCGCTCGAAGCCGGCCATCCCTTCGCGGTACTGTTTGCTGGCGATGTCGAGCGAGCGCCGCGCCGCCTTGACCGAGTCCTCGAGCAAGGGAACCTGCTCGCGGTTGGCGACGAAGCCGACGGCAGCGTCATCGACCTCGCGCGCCGCCTGCAGCACCGTTCCCTGGTACTGCTCGTAGAGCTGCTGGAAGCGGGCATCCTGCACCAGCACCTCGTTGCTCAGGCGGCCGAAGTCGAAGACGTTCCACACCAGGCTGGGGCCGATCGCCCAGTCGAGCTTCCTCGGTGCCCCGGACAGCGACGTCGACGAGACGCCGAGCGAGCCGAGCAGCGCGATCGATGGGTAGAGGTCGGCGACGCTGACGCCGATCAGCGCCGACTGGGCCGCCAGTTGCATCTCGGCGGCGCGCACGTCGGGGCGGCGGCGCAGCATCTCGGCCGGCATGTCGGCAACGATCGCCAGCTCGCTCCGCGGAATGCGCTCCTTGCCGGCCGCCATTTCGGGCAGCGGACCCGGCGGGCGGGCGAGCAGCACGGAGAGCGCGTTCTGCGTCTGGCGCAGGCTGCCCTCGATCTGCGGGATCGCGGCGAGGGTGCTCAGGTACTGCGACTTCGCCTGCTGCACATCGAGTTCGGAGTCGTTGCCGTGCTTGAAGAGGCGCTCGGTGATCTCCAGGCTGCGCCTCTGCAGTGCGGCGTTTTCGTGCGCGATCGTCAGCCGCATTTCGAGGGTGCGGATCGACGCGTAGAGGGTCGCGACCTGCGCCGCGATCAGCACCTGCAGGTCGTCGTACTGCGCGATGGTGGCGAAGTAGCCGGCATCCGCGGCTTCGATGCTGCGCCGGAACTTGCCCCAGAAATCGATCTCCCAGCCGACGCCGAAGCCGATGTTGTACGCCGTCAGCACAGTATCCGGCCCGCTGCTCGCCTCGGTTCCCATGCGCATGACCTTGCCGGTCACCTGCTGCTGCTGCGGGTAGAGCAGGCTGCCGGCGATCGCCAGTTGCGCGCGCGCCTCCATGATGCGCATGCCGGCCGTGCGCACGTTCGGGTTGATGCGCTGCGCCTCGGCGACCAGCGCGTCGAGTACGGGATCGTCGAAGTTGCGCCACCAATCCTCGGTCTGCGCCCGCGGCCTGCCGCGTTGTTCCTCGGCCAGCGCCGTCAGCGAACCGCCCGACCAAGCAGCGAGCCAGGGCGCTTCGGGCCGCTTGAAATCCGGCCCGACGGCGGCGCAACCGCCGAGCAGCAGCGCCGCGGCGAGGACGGAAAGCGGACGGCCGGACACCCCGGCAAGGCGTTTCCGCACCGGATCAGAGCATCAGGGAACCCGCGCCGCCCGTGGCCGGTTGCCGCGCGCGCTCCGGATTGTCCTTGACCCAGCGCATGAAGATCTGGTAGCCGAGCGCGAGTGCTGCGGCGCCGACGAACATGCCGAGGATGCCGTCCGTCGCCATCCCGCCAAGCGCGCCGATCAGGATCACCGGCATCGGCGCATCGACGCCGCGGCCGAGCATCAAGGGCTTCAGGACGTTGTCGACCGAGCCGGCAACCATGATCAAGACGCTGTAGGCAATGGCCGGCGTCGTTTCGTAGTCGCCGCTCGTCCACATCCAGCCGATGACGGGCAGCGTGACGATGGCGGCAGGCACCTGAACGATGCCGAGCAGGAGGACGACCAGTGCCAGCGCGCCGGCGAACGGAACATGCGCGATGATCAGCGAGATGCCGATCAGCAGTGCCTGGATGCAGGCGATGCCGATGACGCCAGAGGCAACGGCGCGCACCGTCGAGGTCGCCAGATCGGTGAACTCGGCGCCGCGGGCGATGCCGGCGAAGCGCTCGAAGATCGCCTGCATGGCGCGACCTCCCGGCTCACCGAAGGCCATCATGATGCCCGCGACGATGAACGAAAACATGAACTTGAGCAGGCCGCCGCCGAGGCTGGCAACGATGCCCAGCGCCTTGCCCGCCAGTTCGCCGATCTTCGGCTGCATGTTCTTGACGAGTGCGGGCAGGTCGCTGTGCGCTTGCGACCAGACTGCATGGGCCTTCTTGCCGACGATCGGCAACTCCGCGACGCTTGCCGGCGGTGCCGGGATCGTGAGCGTGTTGTCCTTCACCCCGTTGATCAACCCATGCACCGAATCGCCGAATGAACTGCCCAGGATCACGGTCGGCACGACGATCAGGCCGAGGCCGAGGACGACGATCAGCGTCGCCGCGCGCCCCTGCTTGCCGCCAATCCGCTTCGCGAGCATCTGCTGCAGCGGATAGAGGGTGACCGCCAGGATCAGCGCCCACAGCATCATCGTCAGGAACGGCGCGAAGAAGTGGAAGCACAGCCACACGAGGGCAAAAACGAGGCCGACGCGGACGAAGACGTCAAGCAGGCGGCGCGCCACGCGGTCTTCCAGTTCGTGATCGGGTTCGCGGAGGGAATTCATCGGGCATCTCCTTCGGTGTGGGTAAGGCATCGGCAAGCGTCTGCCGCGGCGGGAAGAGGTCGCTGTGCCACTCGATCGGTCGACTTGGCGGCAGCTTCGCCGGTGACGGTCGTCAAGCCGCGTTTGGCGACGAGCAGGCTGATGCAGGCCTCCTGGCCGACTCTACACCAGTATCGGGTACCGTGAACGTTCTGGCCCATTCGTAGCCACGCCGGTCCAGTTGCGGCTCGCCGCCCGCTCCCTTGGCGCCGACCAGGTCGGCGACGTCGGATGGGGTCTTGGCCAAGGCGGAGGCGGCCAGGATGACGAGGGCCGCGCAAACGATCGCGAGACGGCAGGCCCTTTCCACTGCGTTGTCCTCTGCTGGTCATGCGATGAAACCGACCCACGACCGCCGCACCTGCGGCCGGGCCAGTCGCCTGGCGCGGCCAGGCGACTGGCGGCTCCCCGGGTCAGCGGTTCATGCGCCTTACTGCTTCGAATCGCTGCTGGCGTTGCTGGGGCTCGCGTTGTTCTTGTTGGACATCACCACCCCGGTCACCACCGCGCCGACGGCGGCGCCGACCAATGCAGCACCGATCTTGTTGTCGTGATCGTCATGGTCCTCGTAGTACCGATCGCGATAGCGGTCACCGTATCCGTCTCGATAGTCGCCCCGGTAATAGTTGCGGTTGTCATTGCGGTGCTGCTGGACGGCCGCGCCGGCAACGAAGGCGCGCCGCTCGCGCTCGTGGTGTCGCAGATCGCGGTCCACGGCCGCGGCGCGCAGCACCTGGCCATCGTGCCGCCTGAGTTCATGCCGATATCTGTCGCCCGCCATGACATCGGGCGCGCCGACGGTGCCGGCGCCGAGCAGGAACACGGCTGCCCCGATACCCGACAGAAACCTCGAGAGTCTTGCGTTCATCGTTCTATCTCCTTGAGCACGCGCTGGACTAGCGCATGTCCTTGACGGCATCGAGGAAGAGCATGGGATCGTTGCCCTTGCACGTATTGAACATGACGCCGACCAGTTGCGTGACACCCGTCTCATCGAACGGGTAACGCTTGGCGTCGATGCCGTCGCGGCCGTTCAGGTAGCCGTGCGTCCAGGCAACGTAGGCAAACGCCCGGTCCTGTGCGCCCTTGAGCATCTTCTTGTCCTTGTTCAGCTTCGGGTCGGCTGCCGCGAAGATGTCGAGTAGATCGCCGCAGGTGGTGGTGGCGAAAGGGATGCTCTTCGGTTTCTTGGCCCCGCCGGCCTCGCTGGCAGCAAAGGCCGCAGGAAGGAGGAAGAGGGCGAGCAGGCAACCGGCAACAAGCTTTTTCGTCATGGGGAATCCTTTGCAGGTGGATGGTGAGGTATGCAGCACATTCTTGTGTGCTGGGAGTGTATGGCGGCATTCCAAGAAACTGGCATATCGACGGGTAGTTACGGGGACAGTATATTAAAGTCCCGCCGCTGCTTGCCGCGGCCGGGCCGTCAGAGCGCCTGGTAGCTGAACTTATGGCCGCCGATCGTGGCCTCGTACATCAGCCCGCCCTTGACCACGGTGAACGTCGCCATGCCCTTGTGGTACCTGCCGACAGTGGTGGCGTCGTTCTTGCCGGCGCTGGCGCCCGCCGACGATCCCGCGGTGTTCGCCTTCGCCCCCGCCGCCGCGGTAATCGCGACCGCGGAAGCCTCCGTGCCAAACTCGAAGTTGCCGCTGGTAAACTCCTTGAACGCCCGCTCGTCCTCGAAGAACACGATCTGGCTGAAGCCTTCGCCGCCGAGTTGGAAGCCGATGGAGAGTTGCGTCATCGACGTGTCGCCGACATACTTGCCCTTCTGGTAGACGCGACCGTTGCCGTACGCCCCGCCGACGCCGGCGCCGGCCTTCTTGAACACGCTGATCGTCTTGGTGTAGTCGTCGGCCCACGCGGGGGTAATCGTCAGCGCGACTGTGAACAGTGCGAGGATCCGCAGCAAACGCTTGAACATCGTGTTTCCTTTCATGGTTCCTTTCATGGTGAACCGGTCGGTGATCCCGACCCAGGGTGCTCGGCCGTACGGAGTCGGCCTCGGCGCACGTGGTTCGCCGGAAGACGCTCTTCCTTGCCGCGCGGCCTTTTCGTCGCCGACGATCGGCCGGCACCGGCCGGACCCGAAGGGGCCGATCGGCACCGGCTCGCCGCCGGCGTTTCGGGTCGTTCCGTCCCGTCTCTATTCCGGTCCGTGGTCAGAAGTGGTCGACCGTCATGCCGATGCCGCCGCCGATCAGCCCCCCGGTCGTGCTCGAGTGGCCCGAGGCCCGGTTGATACCAGCGCCCGCCATCGCCCCGCCCGCAGTCGCCTCGCTCGTCACCAGCACCACCGCCACCATCTTCAGTTTCTGCATCATGTCCGTTCCCTTCGCGCTCAGCGCTTTGCCTTGACGACGTCCTGCTGCACGACCGCCATCACCGGCGTCCCCAGCTTCACCCCGTTCGACTCGTGCCAGCGCGTGATCTGCGCCTCGATGTCGCCGATCTTCGCCGTCTTCGTCGCCTTGATGATCCCCGCCCTCACCGCCGGCGTCGCCTGGTTGTTCCTCTTCGCATACACGCATTCGGCCATGATCGTGTTCGCCACCCCGACCAGGAATGCCTTGCGCTCTGCCATCGAGGCGCTAAGGAAGTCGTTGCCGTTGACGACCAACTCGTCGTTCTTCGACTGCGCCAACGCCGGCACCGCGACCGTCGCCATGCACGCGATGACCAGCCACTGCTTCCACGAACGCTTGATCAGCCTCCTTTTTAAACGATTGGGCACCGCGAGGAACGACAAAGCGTGCGCGAGTCTACCGAACCCCGGCACCACCGTACAGTCGGGCGCCGCCTGTCAGGCGCGCCCCTACGAACACGGAGTGGGTGTTGCGCTTCGGGAGCGGCGCCGCCCGGGCGCTATCGCTGCCGATTCGCGCGGGGAGCAACTGAAATGAAAGGGGCCGTTGCCGACCCGTCTCCCCGGTGCGCTGCCCGCCGCGGCGGGAGGGAGTCACCTCAGCTGCGAGGCACTCGCCCCGCGGCGGCGTTCACCAATCCGCCGCGCCGGTCGCGGCGCTTCTCGGCCATCTGCTGTTGGAACGAGGAGTTTAGTGTACTGTCCCCGAAATTCCCCCGAAATTCCAATGGCCGGGACTCCCGCCTGGAGGCCTCGTTCCTTATCCACGCATGCGTCGCCCCGCCCACCACGCCAGCGGCGCGGCGATGAGGAAGGCGACGCCCTGCAGGACGGGTGTCAGCACGACGGCGATGGCGCCCTGCGCGTCGGAGTGCCAGAAGATCGCATCCGCCAGCACGTAGAGGCCACCGATGGCCAGCAGAACTGCCGCGACACACTAGGGCAGCAGGGGCTTGCCCCAGCGCTGCAGCGCGCTCAGCAGCGCCGCCATCGCGCCATGCGGCACGGTCAGCCAGACCGCCAGGATGGCGAAGGCGCCGGCACTGGTCGGCTGGAGCCTGACGACGAAGAAGAGCGAGACGCAGACGCTCGCGAGCAGGACGGCCAGCGCCAGCCGCAATGGCCCACGCCCCGCCGGCCCTGACCCGTCAGCCACCGAACACCAGTTCCTGGGGAATGTCGAAATGCTCGTCCCCGTTGAACGTGACCCTCCAGCCGCGCTCGTTGCGGGTGAAGGTCATGGCCTGCGGCACGTCGGCCGCCTTCGGCTCGCCCTTGACGAACAGGATGCGACGCTTCCAGGTGCCATCCCAGCGCAGTTCCACCGTCGCCGTGCCGTCGAAGCCGCGCCGCACCACGAAGGCCTCGCACTCGCGCGTCCTGGTAAAGGCGGGCTCGCACGGAACGGTCGTACTGGCGTGATAGCGAGTGCCGGGCAGCACCGCATCCGTCCCGGCCGAAACCGGCTTGAGCGGCGCGCCCGTGACGCCGACCGACAGCGTGAAATCACTCTGCTCGCCGCGGCGTGCGGCAGCGCGATAGAGGAAGACGCGGATCGTGTAGACGCCGTCGTCCGGCAACAGGCTGTCGAAGCGGTTGTCGAGCAACTCACCCTGGACCATCGCGGGACCTTCCGAGCCCGGCGGCAGCAGGTTGAAATAGTTGGCGCCGTTGCTGCCCTTGAGGCTCAACGTCATGCGCTGGCCGGCGCCGGCACGCACCTGGTAGTCGATGTAGTGGTAACCGACGATGCGGTCGCGGATCACCGCCGAACTCTTGCCTTTGGCGAACTGCACGGGCTTGACGACGCGCTCGTTGTCGGCAGCGGCAGCTTCCGCCTGCTGCGGCGCCCACTCGTAGATGCCGCCGTCGGCCATCAGCGAGAGGTAGAGCTTGCCGTCCTTGAGCAGGTAGGAGCGCACATGAGCGAGGTCGCGCGCGACGCGCTGGTCGAGGTGCGGCGGCGGGCACAGCGCGCGCGTCGTCGCGACGGGACCGAAGGTCAGCGAACCGGAGGAACCGTCGCCGGCCGGCGCGACCTTGTAATCGCCGCTGCCGCGGTTGCAGTCGAGGCGCAGCGCGGCACGACCGTCGCGCCCGAATTCGAGCGTGAAATGGCTCGGCTCCGCCACCTTCGTGGTGCCCTGCGCGTCATCCATCGACTGGATGGCGTGCAGCTGCCACGACGTTCCAGCGAGCGGACTGCCATCCGCCTGCGCGATCCCGGCGGCCAGCACGGCCGCGAATGCGAAAAGTCGCTTCATCGTGTCCTCCTCACCAACAAATGCCGCAATGCCTGCCGCTCACAGCCGGGTCAGCACCTGCTCCAGCGGCGGGCGCGACTTCGGCAGCTTCGCGTTGAAATCTTCCGCCGCCCGGTAGCCGAGGGCGACGATCACCGAGCTGGTCAGCCCCCGGGCGCGCAGGCCGAGCTCCTCGTCCATCGCCTTCATGTCGAAGCCCTCGATCGGGCAGGCATCGATGCCCAGCACGCCCGCACCGAGCAGCAGGGTGCCGACGACGAGACAGACCTGCTTCTCCAGCGGGATTGCGCGACCTGGGCGATGTTCATGGTGCCGATCTTTCCATGGTCTGGGTGATCAGGATGCCTGACCGGCCGGGTAATCGGTATAGCCCTGCCCGCTGCCGCCGAACAGCGTGCTGCCTTCGAAGCCGGCGAGCGGCCGCGACCTCGCGCAGGAAGCGCAGACGGTTCTCGCGGCGGCCGCCGTAGGCATCGCTGCGCTGGTTCGAGGTCGTGCGCAGGAACTGGTCGATCAGGTAGCCGTTGGCGCCGTGGATCTCGACCCCGTCGAAGCCGGCACGCATCGCGTTCGCCGCGCCACGCTGGAAATCGGCGACGGCACCGGCGATCTCGCCGATCGCCAGGGCGCGCGGCAGCCGGCAATCCACCATGCGGCCGACTCCATCCGCGCCGACGACCCAGACCTGGGCAT
>DDUX01000113.1 GCA_002345025.1 Candidatus Accumulibacter iunctus
ATCCCGTTCTGCTGTTTCCCAATCGGCACGGCGGATTGCCAAGCGCGTGCACCGCGAGGACACCGCTCGATCGCGGCGGCGTCCAGAAAGCACTGCGGGCGGTGGTCGAATCCTGCGGTGTCAAGAAGCACATTTCGCCCCACAGCCTGCGCCACGCCTATGCCACGCACCTCGTCGAGGCGGGCGTCGAGCTGACCGAGGTGCAGGACATTCTCGGCCATCACTCGATTCTGACGACGGTTCGCTACACTCATCTGACCGATCGCATCAGGCAGCACGCGATCGACCGCATCAACGCGCTGATGGACCGCTATCGCCTGGCCAAGGGGACGACGCGATGATCCGCCTCGGCTCGGTCATCGGCCCATTCGAAGCGGACTTCCTGGCAGAGTTTCGCCACCGGCTGAGCTGCGAGCAGCTTCGTGCCCTCGCGGCCCTGCGCGATTGCCGCAGCGCCGCCAGCCCGATGATGCAGGTGCAATGCAGCGACTGTGCCCATCACCAACTCGTTCCGCACTCCTGCGGCCATCGCCTTTGCCCGCACTGCCAGCACCACGAGAGCCAGCAATGGCGGGAGCGTCAGATGCAGCGCCTGGTCCCGGCCGACTACTTTCTGCTGACCTTCACGCTGCCGGCCGAGTGGCGCGGACTCGCTGCGGCGCACGCCGACGTCGTCTTCGATTCGCTGATGCGCTGTGCCTGGGAAACGGTGCTGCGCTTCAGTCAGAACGACCGGCAGTTGCAGGGGACGCCGGGGGCGATCGCGGTCCTGCACACGCACGCACGTCGGCTCGACTTCCACCCGCATGTCCATCTCGTCGTCCCCGCGGCGGCGGTCGATGCGGCGACGCGCCGCTGGCGGCGCAAGCGGCGCGGCAAGAACGGCACCGTCCTGTTCAACGAGAAAGCGATGGCCAAGGTCTTTCGGGCCAAAACGCTGGCGGCGATCGAGGATGCCGGGATCGGCCTGCCGGCGGCGGATTCGCGGCAATGGGTGGCGCATTGCCAATCGGTTGGCAGCGGTGAGAAGGCCCTGATCCATCTCGGTCGTTACCTCTACCGCGGCGTCATCCGGGAACAGGATATCGTCGCCTGCGAGAATGGCCGGGTGAGCTTCCGCTATCGCAACGCCCAAACCGGCAAGTCGGAAAGGCGCACGCTCAGCGGTGTCGATTTTCTCTGGTTGATTCTCCAGCACGTGCTGCCCAAGGGCTTTCGCCGCGCACGCAACTTCGGCTTCCTGCACGCCAACTGCAAGCGCCTGATCGCCTTGCTGCATCTCTTGCTGAAGTTCGATCCCAGCCGCTTCAAGCCAGCGCGCAAGGAGCGGCCAGCGATGCTTTGCGCGTGCTGTGACGCCGTGATGGCGATCGTCAGGACGCGGATTCGACCGACGTCGCCCGCAGTCGTCCCGGACTTGCCGCGCGTCGGGGTCGCCATCTGATGAGGTAGGCCGAGACCTCAGCGCGGCCCGGCCCATGGCCGCATTCGGGACGTCAGTTTCCCCAAGCTGAGTCATCCGTCCGCCCGGAAAGCGGTGGCCGGGACGCAAAAAAGGGCCGTTTTCGGGAGATCGGCGTCCCGCATGCGCCGGCGCGCCGAAACGCTCCGCTCCCGCCCCACCGGCGTTCATGCCCATGGGGTCAATCCAGGAAAGATATTTGCAGGAGGGGAGCCCCGCGCTCCGGCCCGGGCTCGTCCAACAGACGGATCAGATCGTGGCTTCGCACGATCTATCCTTATCCGTTAGGCCTCGGTTCGCGTAGTAACGAAAATTCTTGACTTCCTGAATTACTGTTAGCACAATAAAGACGATGAGCGCGCACATTCTCTGGGACGAAGCCAAGCGGCAAGCCAACCTCGACAAGCACGGGCTGGATTTTCTCGATGCCGTGATGGTGCTGGAGAGCCCTTGCCGCTTGGACGTTGAGAGCGTGCGCGGTGGCGAACAGCGGACACAGTCGTTCGCTTACGTGTTTGATGTGCTGGCGGTACTGACGGTGGTGCATGTGGCGCGCGAAAATGCGTTGCGGATTGTCAGCTTTCGGCCGGCGAGTGAAGAGGAAAGGAGCGCTTACCATGGCTGGCTCGAAGATGACTTCAACGGCGACCAATAAGATGCGCGCCGCTCTCAAGCGTGGCGAGAGCAAGACTGACGTGGCGAAAGTACGCGCCAAGGCACCGTATGTCTGGGACGGCAAGAACGAAGACGAACGGCCGATGACGCGCGAAGAAATGCAGGCCGGGATCGAGGCATACCGGAGGCAGCGCGGACGCCCGGCGGGGAGCGACAAAGAGTCGACCACCATTCGATTCGACCGCGACGTTCTCGCCGCCTTCCGCGCAGGCGGTCCAGGTTGGCAGACGCGCATGAATGCGGCGCTACGCGATTGGCTCAAAACTCACTCCCCTGCGTAATGTCCGAGGCCTAACGTGGAGTTGAGGCACCTGCGCGGCTTCTCGCGCAGGTCGCTTCGAACGCCGGGTTCAAGTAAGCCGCTGCGCGGCAGGCTGTTGCGCACACTGAGGTAATCGTACTTCGTATATTGACGAAGCCGGCCCGACGTCTGGCCGGGCTTCCAGATTTCTGCTTTCCTCCTCGGACCGCCGCGTCGCGGCGGCTTCCCACTTTTTCCGAGGAGAGACGTCATGATGACAGACTGGTATCAGAAATCAATGAATGCCCTGGCCCTCAACGGCAAGGCCGGGCGGACGCAGGAGGCGTACAGCCGGGCGCTGCGCATGCTCTGCGAGTTCCACGGGGGCAAGTCCCCGGAGGAGATCAGCGAAGCGGAGCTTGAGACTTATTTCCTGCACCGGCGGAACGTCGATCACTGGTCGGCCAACACGCTGCGCATCTGCTACTGCGGTATCCGCTTCTACTTCGTGAAGGTTCTCCAGCGCGATTGGAATCTGTTCAACTTCCTGCGTGCCAAGAGCGAATCGCGCCTGCCGGCAGTGTTGAGTCGTGAAGAAGTGCGCGCGCTGCTGGCCTGTGTGCGGACGCCGCATAACCGGGCCTATCTCAGTACGGTCTATGCCTGCGGGCTTCGGTTGCAGGAAGCGCTTTACCTTGAGGTTTCTGACATCGACAGTGATCGCATGATGATCCACGTGCACCGGGGCAAGGGAGCAAAGGATCGTTTCGTGCCGTTGCCGCGCGCCACGCTGGAGACGCTACACCAGCACTGGCGCAGCCATCGCCATCCGCAACTGTTGTTTCCGGCCTATGGGCGCGACAGTCGCTCGGCGGCCAGCGCGACGACACCGATGGCGATCAGCAGTGTTCAAGGGGCGCTTCGTTCAGCGAAAAGCCAAGCGGGAATCACCAAGCGGGCGGTGTCGGTCCACACGCTGAGGCACTCCTATGCCACCCACCTGCTCGAGGCGGGCGTCAACCTCCGTGTCATCCAGCAGAACCTCGGTCACACCAGCCTGGAGACGACCATGGTCTATCTGCACCTGACCAGCAAGGGGCAGGAAGAGGCGGTGGCTCGCATCAATGAACTGATGGACGATCTGTGACATGGGCGGCGCCATTCAGGAGATCTTTCGCCGGCACGGACCGGCCTACCTGGCCGAGTTCGGCAAGACCCTGCCCGGCAGCCACGCACGGGTGATCGAGGCGATCATCGATTGCCGCAGCGCCGCCTGTGGTTCGGTGCTCTATCAGTGCGAGGACTGCGGCGAGCCGCATGTCGCTGCGCGCTGCTGCGGCAACCGCCACTGCCCAGTCTGCCAGCAGGGCAAGGCCGAAGCGTGGCTCGCGCGTCAACTCGATCGGCAGTTGCCAACTCCCTACTTCATGCTGACCTTCACCGTGCCGGCGCCCTTGCGCGAGTTTCTGCGTGGCCATCCGCGTGAAGGCTATGGGGCGCTATTCGCAGCATCCGCCGGGGCAATCAAGGCCCTGGCCGCCGATGACCAGCACCTGGGGGCTGACACGCCAGGCTTCTTTGGTGTGCTGCACACCTGGGGCCGGCCACTCCAGTACCATCCGCATATCCACTACGTGATACCTGGCGGCGGGTTTCATCGTGCCGATGGCCGCTGGCACGCGGCCAACCGCGGTTTCTTTCTGCCCGTGCGGGCCCTGTCGCCGATCTTCCGGGCGAAGTTCCGCGATGCGATGGACGCCGCCGGCTTGCTCGCAGAGATCGACCCAGCAGTCTGGACGGTCGATTGGAACGTCAATTGCCAGTCGGTCGGCGACGCGCAGGCGAGCCTCGAGTATCTCTCCCGCTATGTGTTCAAGGTGGCGATCTCGGAGGGACGCATCCTTCGAGCCGATGATACTGAGGTGGTGTTTCGCTACCGCAAGGTGAACAGTCAGCGCGAGCGGACGATGGCACTCCCGCCGGCGGAGTTCATCCGCCGCTTTCTGCAGCATGTCTTGCCCACCGGGTTCATGAAGGTGCGCTACTTCGGCTTTCTCTCGCCGAGTTGCTCGATGAGCATCAAGGAGGTGAAGGCTCGGATTGAACTGGCCCGGGGTTTCGCCGTGAGCGCGGCGGAAGCCGCGGACAATCAGTCCGAGCACCCGACACCACGACGCCCGATTTGCCCGCACTGTGGCGGGAGGCTACGCTGCTGTGGTGTGCTGTTGCCGCGTCCCTTGGGCAGTCGGGACTTGTCGCGCCCTCGCGAGATCGGTGGCAAGCCGGTTGGGGCGAGTGCGGGTTGCGGGTCGGGATAGACGCTCCGCCAGCGCGCCACTTCATTTCCTCTTCCTTACGTTCGCCCTGCAGCGGTTTCCGCGAGGGGCGCAGGCAGCAGCTCGCCCGCGTGCGGCAGATCGCCGCCCGGCTGATTCCGGCAACGGCAGGCT
>DDUX01000103.1 GCA_002345025.1 Candidatus Accumulibacter iunctus
CCATCCCGCCCCTGTTGCGTTGCCATCGAGGCGGGGCTTTCCCGGCCGGCTCTGGGCTGGGGGCGCCCCCCCCCCCCCCGTCCAAAACCAAGCGCAGCGACGCGGCCGGAAAGCCTCGAGGATACGTTCACCAGACCCGGCCAGCTGACAGGTATGGCGGCGGCGATCGGTGCCGTGGCGGCGACCGCCGCGGCACTGCCGACCAGCGCTGAACAGCCGCCAGCCGCTCCTCTGGAGGAGCTCGATTTCGATCTCGGCCGCAGCGGCAACGGGCTGAGCGATGTCGGCGAAGCCGCCCTCGAGACGACGCTCGCCTTCGCCCCACCACAGCAGGAACAGACTCTCGATTTCGACCTCGACACGTCGCTGCCGAAGGATGCTCTCGCGGCCGCCGACGACGGCGAAGGGGCGCACCTGATCGACGACGCGAGTGCGCTCGAGGTCACCATGCTGGTGGCTCCGGAAACGCGCAGGGCAGACTCGGCGCCCGAAGCCCCTCCCGAGTTCGAGTTCGATCTCAGCGAGCCAGCAGCGGACGAAACGCCCTGGAACGTGGCGACCCTGCCGCAGGGGGAACTGAGCGCACTGCCCGAGGCGACAGCGGAAGGCGCCGAGGCGCTGGAGTTTGACGTCCGGCTCACCGAGTCGACGGTGCTCGGCGAGGCGATGCAGAACCCGGCCTTCGACATGTCGTCGATCTCGCTCGATCTCGGCCAGACGGAGACCCTGACCGCAGGCGCAACGCCTTCGATGATGGGCGCGCTCGACTTCTCATTCGAGGCGGATCAGGCCGACACCCTGGTCAATCCCGACTTTGGTTCCGACCAGACCGACACCGAGGTCAACCCCAGTTTTGGCGAGGCGACTGCGCTCGCCGACCAGTCCGAGATCAGCTCGAGTGAGGAAGTGGCGACGAAACTCGACCTGGCCAAAGCTTATCAGGAGATGGGCGACGCCGAAGGAGCACGGGAACTGCTGCAGGAGGTGGTCAACGAGGGCGATGACAAGCAGCGGCAGGCAGCCCTGGCACTCCTCTCGGCACTGCGCGAGTAAAGAGGAAGGCCTGCCCCGAATCCGGTTGGCCGTGCGGCTGCAGCCCGCGTGCAGCACCGGTGCGAAAGAGCCGTGCCGCCACATGCACTTGCACCCCAGTACACTCCTTGCCGCCTGGCTGCTGCTGGCCGTCGCCATCCAGATGCTGGCAGGCGGACCGCTCCTCGCCGCCATGCTCCTGCTCCCCCTCTGCGGCCGAGCCGCTTTGCGTCGCTGGCTGCAACTCGTCTGGCGCGCCCGCTGGCTGCTCGTTTCACTGCTGCTCATCCTGGCCTGGGGTACGGTGGGTGACGCCGCTTGGAGCTTGCCGCTCGCACCCAGCAAGCAAGGTCTGCTCGACGCCGGCACGCATGCCGGGCGACTGCTGCTGCTGCTGATGGCGGTCGTCGTTCTGCGGCAGCGCCTGCCGTTGCCCGAGATGCTCAGCGGAATCTACCGGCTGCTCGCACCACTGCGCGGCTGCGGGCTCGATGTCGACCGGGCGCTCGTGCGTTTGCTGCTCGTCCTCGACACGCTCGACAACCTGCCGCGACCAGCCGACTGGCGTGCCCTGCTCGCCGCACCGGCAAGCGGCCCGCCGCAGGTTCTTGAACTCAGCGATCGCAGCCTCTCCCGCCGCGACTACCTGTTCATGGCACTGCTGCTGATCAGCCTGGTGGCGCTGTTTTCGCTCGCGGCGGCCTGAGCGATGCGTATCGCCCTGGCCGTCGAGTACGAGGGCAGCGGATTTCGCGGCTGGCAGCAGCAGCCCGGAGGAGGGACCGTCCAGGACGTGCTGCAGGAAGCCCTGCAGCAGTTCGCCCAGGTGCCGCTGCACGTCGTCTGCGCCGGGCGCACGGATACCGGTGTACACGCCCTGGGGCAGGTGGTGCACTTCGACACCACCGTCGACCGTTCGCTGTACTCCTGGGTTCGCGGCACCAATACCTTCCTGCCGGCGGCAGTTGCCGTTCGCTGGGCGCAGCGGGTTCCGGCTGCGTTTCACGCCCGCTCGTCGGCCTCGTCGCGGCATTACCGCTACCTCCTGCTCAACCGGATGCACCGGCCGGGAACCTGGCACGGGCGGGTCGGCTGGTACCATCACCCGCTCGATCTGCAGCGAATGCGGGAGGCAGCCGCGTTGCTGCTCGGCGAGCAAGACTTTTCGGCCTTTCGCGCGGCCGAATGCCAAGCCGTCTCGCCGGTCAAGATCATGCAGCGGGCGGACATCCGCCGCGACGGCGACCTCGTCGTCCTCGATTTCGTCGCGACGGCCTTCCTGCACCACATGGTCCGCAACCTGGTCGGCAGTCTGGTTGCCGTCGGCCAGGGCAAGCGGCAACCCCAGTGGATCGGCGAACTGCTCGCGAGCCGCGACCGGCGCCTGGCGGCACCGACCTTTCCTGCCGCCGGTCTCTACCTCGTCGCCGTCAACTATCCGTCGATCTGGGGTCTGCCCGCTGGCGACGAGAGCGACTTCATCCCGCCGATCCCGGCTGGTGACCCGGCGACAACAGGAGCGACACCATGAGCCCACGCGTGAAGATCTGCGGCCTGACCCGCCTGCAGGACCTGCAGCAGGCCGTTCTGGCGGGGGCGGATGCGCTGGGGCTGGTCTTCTACCCGCCGAGTCCGCGCCATGTCGACCTGCCGACAGCCACTCGCCTGGCGTGCTCGGCGCCGCCCTTCGTGTGTCTCGTCGGGCTGTTCGTCAATGCCGACCCGGAGTGGGTCCGCGCAACGCTGGCAGCGGTGCCGATTCACCTGCTGCAGTTTCACGGCGACGAGGACGAAGACTACTGCCGCCAGTTCGACCGCCCCTATATCAAGGCGGCTCGCGTCAGGCCAGGGCTCGATCTGCTACAATACGCGTCGGCTTTCCCCTCGGCGCAGGCCATTCTGCTCGATGCCTTCGTTGATGGCTACGGCGGCGGCGGCAAGGTCTTCGACTGGTCACTGGTGCCGGCAGCGCTCGGCAAGCCCCTGATTCTCTCCGGTGGTCTGGATGTGGACAACGTCGGCGAGGCGGTGCGCCGCCTGCAACCTGCCGCGGTCGACGTTTCCTCGGGTGTCGAGGCGAGCAAGGGAATCAAGGATGCCGGAAAGATGCGGGCCTTCGTGACAGCGGTGCGCGCAGCGGGATCCGCCGGCAGCATGGGCAGCAGGACATCTTGAAGGGGTTGTGCATGCGCAGGAACTCTGGTGGCAGGACGCGGACGAACTGGCGCCACCACCTGGCCAAGCATACTTGAGGCGACGAACGCCCGCAGTATCTCGACCGATGCTTACCCGGCACCCTGTTGCAACACGTCGCGAGGAGTATGTTGATGCCTGTGCCTGACCATGATTTGCCCGACGCCTCTGGCCACTTCGGCCCTTACGGAGGCGTCTTCGTTGCCGAGACGCTGATCGCGGCGCTTGACGAACTGCGTGAGGCGTACGCTGCCGCGCAGCGCGACCCGCATTTTCTCGCCGAGTTCGAGCACGATCTGCAGCACTACGTTGGCCGGCCAAGCCCGCTCTACCACGCGAGGCGCTGGTCGGAACGTTTGGGTGGCGCGCAGATCTATCTCAAACGCGAGGATCTGAACCATACCGGCGCGCACAAGATCAACAATTGCATCGGCCAGGCGTTGCTTGCCCGGCGCATGAACAAACCACGTGTGATCGCCGAAACCGGCGCCGGCCAGCACGGCGTCGCGACGGCGACGGTTGCCGCACGCTTCGGCATGGAATGTGTCGTCTACATGGGTGCCGAGGACATCCGACGACAGGCGGCGAACGTCTATCGGATGAAGCTCCTCGGCGCGACCGTGGTGCCGGTCGACAGCGGCTCGCGGACACTCAAGGACGCCCTCAACGAAGCGATGCGCGACTGGGTCACGCGCGTGGCGGACACCTTCTACATCATCGGCACGGTCGCCGGCCCGCACCCGTACCCGATGATGGTACGGGACTTCCAGTCGGTGATCGGCCGTGAATGCATCGGGCAGATGCAGGAGCAGTGCGGACGCCAGCCGGACGCAGTGATCGCCTGCGTCGGCGGCGGCTCGAATGCGATGGGGATCTTCCATCCCTACCTGCCGGTAGCCGGCGTTCGGCTGATCGGCGTTGAAGCAGCCGGCGAGGGAATTGCCAGCGGACGCCACGCCGCCTCTCTCACCGCCGGGCGACCCGGGGTGCTGCACGGCAACCGGACCTATCTGCTGCAGGACGAGAACGGCCAGATCATCGAGACGCACTCGGTGTCTGCCGGTCTCGACTATCCCGGCGTCGGCCCGGAACACGCCTGGCTCAAGGACAGTGGTCGCGCCGAGTATGTCGGCGTCACCGATGCCGAGGCGCTGCAGGCCTTTCATGATCTCTGCCGGATCGAAGGCATCATCCCGGCGCTCGAGTCGAGCCATGCGCTGGCCTACGCCAGCAAGCTGGCGCCGTCACTCGCCAGGGATAAGATCCTGCTGGTCAATCTTTCTGGTCGCGGAGACAAGGACATGCACACCGTCGCAGACAAGTCGGGAATCAGGTTCTGATCATGGGCAGAATCTCGGAAACCTTCGGGCGACTGCAAGGGGAAGGCCGCAAGGCGCTGATCCCCTTCATCACTGCCGGCGACCCCGACCCGGCGCTGACCGTCCCGTTGCTGCGGACGCTGGTCCGCGCCGGCTCCGACGTCATCGAACTCGGCGTCCCCTTCTCGGATCCGATGGCGGACGGGCCGACCATCCAGCGGGCGTCGGAGCGGGCACTCGCCAAGGGCGTCAGCCTGCGCCAGGTCCTCTCGCTGGTCGCCACCTTCCGTACCGAAGACCGAACGACGCCGATCGTTCTCATGGGCTACGCCAACCCGATCGAGGCCATGGGCGTCGAGGCCTTTGCCGCCGCCGCCGCGACCGCCGGCGTCGATGGTGTGCTGGTGGTCGATTACCCGCCGGAGGAGAGTGCGGACTTCGCCAGCGCCCTGCAGCGCCACGCGATCGATCCGATCTTCCTGCTGGCGCCGACTTCGAGCGATGCCCGCATCGCCCAGGTCGGAGCGCTGGCCAGCGGCTATATCTACTATGTCTCGTTGAAGGGCGTCACCGGATCGGCGACGCTCGACGTCGCTGCGGTTGCCGCCCGCATCCCGGAGATCCGCGCGCGCACCGGCGTGCCGGTCGGCGTCGGCTTCGGGATTCGCGACGCCGCGACCGCCGCTGCCGTGGCACGAATCGCCGATGCGGTCGTCGTCGGCAGCCGGCTGATCGAGGAAATCGAGCAGTCCACTGCGGCTGCGGCATGTGACAACGTACTAACCCTGCTGACCGGCATTCGTCAAGCGATCGATGCCGCAGCGCCTGCTGCCGGAGAAAGATGATGGGCTGGCTGAACAAGCTGCTACCGCCAAAGATCAAACGCAACGACAACGGCCTTGCCCGCAGATCCTCCCTGCCCGAGGGTCTGTGGAGCAAGTGTCCGGCCTGCGAAGCGGTGCTCTACGCCAGCGACCTCGCGAACAACCGCAACGTCTGTCCCAAATGCGGTCATCACAAGCGACTCGAGGCACGCGCGCGAATTGACCTGCTGCTGGACACCGAGGGGCGTTCGGAAATCGGCGCCGAGGTGCTGCCGGTCGATTCACTCGCCTTCAAGGACAGCCGTCCCTACCCCGCTCGCCTGCAGGATGCCACTGCAGCGACCGGCGAGACCGACGCGCTGGTGGTCATGCGCGGAACGATCAGGGGTCTGCCGGCGGTCGTCGCCGCTTTCGAGTTCGACTTCATGGGCGGCTCGATGGGCTCGGTGCTCGGTGAACGCTTCGTGCGCGGCGTGCAGGCAGCGGTCGAGAACGGCGAGCCCTTCATCTGTGTCACCGCATCAGGCGGCGCACGCATGCAGGAGGGACTGTTTTCGCTGCTGCAGATGGCCAAGACGACGGCCATCCTGACGCGTCTGTCGCAGGCGAGGCTGCCGTTCATCTCGATCCTCGCCGACCCGACGATGGGCGGTGTCTCGGCGTCCTTCGCCTTCATCGGCGATATCGTTATCGCCGAGCCAGGCGCACTGGTCGGCTTTGCCGGACCGCGGGTGATCGAACAGACGGTTCGCGAGACGCTGCCAGACGGTTTTCAGCGCTCAGAGTTCCTCCTCGACAAGGGCGCCATCGACATGATCGTCGATCGCCGGCAGATGAAGGATCGCGTCGCGACTCTCCTGGCACTGCTGCAGAAGAGGCCGGCAGCGACCGGACCCGGATGACGTGAGCGCCAGCGAGTACAGCCCGGCGAGGGCCGACGAGCAGCTGCTCGCGTGCACTTCGCTGACGCCCTGGCTGGCGCACCTCGAAAGGCTTCACCCGCGCGGCCAGGACGGGATCGAACTCGGTCTCGAGCGGATCTTGCGCGTGCGGCAGGAGTTGTCCCAGGAGCCGCATTGTCCGCTGCTCATCGTTGGCGGAACGAACGGCAAGGGCTCGACCTGCGCCTATCTCGAGGCGATCTACAGCCATGCCGGCTACCGCGTCGGCTGCTACACGTCGCCGCACCTCCTGCGCTACAACGAACGCATCCGCATCAATCGTCAGCCAGCGGACGATGCCCTCATCTGCACCGCCTTCACCAGGGTCGAAGCGGCCCGCCAGGCTGCCGGGAACGTGCCGCTGACCTACTTCGAATTCGGCACTCTGGCGGCGATGGAAGTCTTCATCGCACAGCAGCCGGAAGTCCTGATTCTCGAAGTCGGGCTTGGCGGCCGGCTGGATGCGGTCAACGCCTACACGCCCGATTGCGCCGTCGTCTGCAGCATCGCGCTCGACCACACCGACTGGCTGGGCCCCGACCGGGAGGCAATCGGCTTCGAGAAGGCCGGCATCTTTCGCGCCGGCAGCCCGGCCTTCTGCGCCGATCCCGAACCGCCGCAGTCGCTGCTGGCACACGCGCGCGCCATCGCCGCCGACCTGCAGTTGCTCGGCCGTGATTTCGGCTACTTCGGAGATGCGCTGCAGTGGGCCTTCTGGGGCCGCGGCGGCGTGC
>DDUX01000109.1:0-50640 GCA_002345025.1 Candidatus Accumulibacter iunctus
CGCTGATCCGCAGCGTCGTCATGGTCGTCGTCGTTCTCGGCATTGCCAGCGTGCTGGTCGTCTCGGTGGTGCAGAAGCAGCGCGAGATCGGCATCCTGCGCGCCATCGGTGCAACTCGTGGACAGATGCTGCGCGTCTTTCTGCTGCAGGGGGCGATCGTCGGCGCAATCGGCTCGGCCCTCGGCGTGCTGCTGGCGGTCGGGCTGATCAAGGCCTTCACCACGTTCGTCCGCGGCAGCGACGGCCTGCCGTTGTTCGCCATTACGCTGGCGCCCGACCTGGCTCTGGGAATCGCCGGCATCGCTACCGTCTGCGGCGTGCTGGCGGCGGTCGCACCGGCGCGGCGTGCCGCCGCGCTTGACCCGGCGCAAGCCATCCGCATGTGAGTCGCCGGTGATCAGGCAGCGGCAACCCGGCGGCGCTGGCAGACCAGCACGCGGCGTGCGAACAGCGCGTCGCCGGCAGCGATGAAACCGCTCGGCCCGCGGCTGATCGAGCTCGCCGGCGTTCACAAGAGCTACAACGTCGGCTTGGCGAACGAAGCCGAGGTGCTGCACGGGGTATCGTTCGCCATCGGCCGTGGCGAGTTCGTCGCGCTGATCGGCCCCTCTGGGTCGGGCAAGAGCACGCTGCTGAACGTCGTCGGGCTGCTCGAACGGCTGACTGCCGGCAGCTACCGCATCCAGGGCGAAGAGACGAGCGGGCTGGACGACGCCGGCCTGACGCTGCGCCGGCGCGCCGTTCTTGGTTTCGTCTTCCAGTTCCACCATCTTCTGCCGGCGTTCTCCGCTCTCGAGAACGTCACCCTGCCGGCGCTGATGCGCGAAGGCCGCGTCTCCGCGGAACAGCAGCAGCGGGCGCGCGCAATGCTGGCCGCGGTCGGCCTCGCGAACGACATGAACAAGCGTCCCGGCGAGCTGTCGGGCGGCATGCAGCAGCGGGTGGCGATTGCCCGCGCCCTGGTTCTCGAGCCGCCGCTGGTCCTCGCCGACGAACCAACCGGCAACCTCGACCGCGCCGCCTCCGACGAGGTCTTCGCCCTGATGCGGCGGATGCACGTCGAACGCGCCACCTCCTTTCTCATCGTCACCCACGATCCCCGCCTCGCGGCACGCTGCGACCGGGTGATCGAACTGGTCGACGGCAGGATCGAGAGCGACCAGCGCGCCATCGCTGCTCCGCGTTGAGAACCCGCTGTGCGTGTCGCTGCCGCCGGGAACGACTGCGAGCAGGTGCGCGCGCGGGTTGGACTGCTGGCGTGGCTGTGCGATGATTGCATGCGGGCCTCAGCCGGACATGCGGGCGGCACTGAGCCTGGTTGGCAATGGTCTTGGGGTAGAGGTGTGATGCGCAGTCTGTACGGGAGACTTGTTGCTTTTGTCGTCGGTCTGGTCGCACTGGCGGCGATCGTGCTCGGCGGGCTCTTCCATCAACAGCTGCGCGGGCAGTTGCTGGCAGCGGTCAGCGCCGCGACGACGGAAATTGCCGGCACCGCATTGCAGATCGACAACCTGATTCGTGGCGAAGACGGTGCGGTCCAAGAGGCCGGGCAGGCCTTGAGCGGGCTTTCCGGCAACGCGCACACGACGCAGCAACTGCTCGATCGTTTTCATGTCCAGCGGCTGGCAGCGTCCTGATCGGTAAGGGGCTTAAAAATGATCACCGTCTTCGGCATCCGCAACTGTGAGACGATGAAGAAGGCCTTTGCCTGGCTTGACGCGAACGCGGTCGCTTACGAATTCAGCGATTACCGGCAGCCGGGACTGGCGGCGGCGCATCTGCCGGACTGGAACCGCAGCGCGGGTTGGCAGGCGCTGCTCAACACGCGTGGCCTCACTTGGCGGCGCTTGGCGGTGGACGAGCGGGTCGCGGTCGACGAGACGAAAGCACTGCAGCTGATGGCTGCCCATCCGACCCTGATCAGGCGGCCGCTGCTCGCTGTCGGTAGTTGCTTGCTGGTTGGTTTCAGCCCGGAAAGCTATGCCCGGCTGCTCGACTGAGCGAGCAGCCGCCAGCCACGATGGCATGGCAGGGGATCGGCCCGCAGTTGCGGGCCCAGAGGAATGCGCGGCCGCCGCGATCGTCGCGAGCCGCGTCCGCGGCGGCTGGCGGAGGAGCGTCGCCGCTCGCGTACCGGGCCGCCTGGCAGGAAGACGCCAGGGGCCGGAGCCTGACAGGGAGAAGCGCATGAGCACCATTGGCGTGGCCGGGGCGGGCAGCATCGGCGCCGGCCTGATCCGCCTTCTGAACACCTCGCCGGCAGCCCGTCGCCTGCGGTTGAAGACCGTCCTCGTCCGTGACACCGCCAAGTCCAGGCCGGAACTTCCCACCGGTACCCCACTGACCGTCGCCCCGACCGATCTGACCGACGATCCGGAGATCGATGTCGTGGTCGAACTGCTGGGTGGCGTCGACGAGCCGTTTCGCGTCCTCAGCCGGGCGCTGTCGCAGGGGAAGGCCGTCGTAACGGCCAACAAGAACCTGCTTGCCGAGCGCGGACCCGAGCTCTTTGGCCTGGCCGCCGAGCGGCGGCTGCCGATCGGCTTCGAAGCCAGCGTCTGCGCCGGCATGCCGATCATCCGAACACTGCAGGAAGCCCTCCGCGGCGACCGGATCACCGCCCTTGAAGGTGTCGTCAACGGGACGAGCAACTATTTGCTGACCCGGATGAGCGAAGAGCGGGCGCCGTACCAGGACTGCCTCGCCGATGCACAGCGGCTGGGGTTCGCCGAACCCGACGCCGAGTACGATGTTTCGGGCAGGGACGCCGCCTGCAAGACGGGCATTCTGGCGACTCTCGCTTTTGGCGCCTACGTTGACTTCCGCAGGATTCCCACCTCGGGCATCGATACCCTTGACCTCGAGGATGTCCGTCAGGCCGAGGCCATGGGCTACCGCATCAAGCTTGTCGCCGCGGCCCGCCGTTCGGCGTCTGGCGGTCTCGATGCCGAGGTAGCGGCGGTCCTGCTGCCGCTGCAACATCCCCTGGCCTCGATTCGCATGGAGTGCAACGCTGTCCGCGTCGAGAGCGAAGGCTTGGTGGAGACGCTTCTCGCCGGCAGGGGCGCCGGTCCGGGGCCGACCTCGATGAGTCTGCTGGCCGACCTGCTCGACATCGCCGAGGGCCGGGGTCGGGTTCCCGGGGCCGATCATCCGTTCATCGCTGGTGTGTTCGACCTCGACAACGGCCAACGGGCCGCTTCCCGCTACTACCTGCGGCTCGCCGTTCCAGACCGCCCCGGCACCCTGGCGCAGGTGGCGGGCTTCTTCGCCAGCCAGGGCATCAGCCTGGCATCGGTCCTGCAGCCCGAGGTGCCGGAAATCAACGGTGGCTTCCTCGTCCCGCTCATCCTGACAACCCATACCACCGACCGCCGGCGCCTCGACCTGGTCCTGGCCGCCCTGGCCGCTGCAGGCTGGGGGCGCCATGTCGTCCTGCGCATCCGGGAGCGCTGAGCTGGCAACGGCACGCGCCTCGTCGCCGGCTGCCGCCGAGGCTCGCCAGGCGTTGCGGCGCCGCGACCGGAGATGAACGTCACCCCGTTTCAGGCGCTCGCCTGTCCGCTGGACCGCTCGCCGTTGCAGCGCGATGGCGCGACCTGGCGTTGCGCTGCCGGGCACAGCTACGACATCGCGCGGCAGGGCCATACCCATCTGCTGCCGGTGCAGAACAAGCGCTCGCGTGACCCGGGCGACAGCCGCGAGATGGTTGCTGCCCGCCGACGCTTCCTGAATTCCGGCGCTTACGACCCGATCGCCACCGCAATCAACAGGGCGGCGCTGGCGGATCTGCCGGCATCGGCGACAGCCAGTTGCCTCGATGCCGGCTGTGGCGAGGGTTACTACCTGCGGCAGTTGGCGGCAGCGGGCAGCGATCGAGCAAGCGTCGCACTCATCGGCGTCGACATCTCGAGGTGGGCTGTCGCGGCAGCGGCGAGACAGGACCGGCGGCCCAACTGGGTGGTGGCCAGCAACGCCAACGTGCCCGTCCAGTCGGCCACGCTCGACTGCGTACTCTGCGTCTTCGGCTTCCCCGTTCATGGCGAATTCGCGCGCATACTCAGGCCGGGCGGCCTGTTGCTGCAGGTCGATGCCGGTCATGACCATCTGCGCGAACTGCGCGAGATCATCTACCCCAGCCTGAAGCCGCCACGGGACGCCGCCGCGTCGGTGGCTGAAGGTTTCGTTGCCTTGCCCGGCGAAAGCGTTCGCTACTCACTGCATCTCGGCGGCAGCGAGTCGATTGCCGATCTGCTGGCGATGACACCGCATCTCTGGCGTGCCAGCGCCGCGCGCCGCGCGCACGCCGGCCAGCTGACGGCGTTGTCGGCGACCGTTGACGTCCGCCTGACGCGCTGGCGGCGAAGTGCCAACGGCTGATCACTGCCGCCATCCGCTGCCACGCCGGCGGGACCGGCGGTCCATCGCCGGGAGTCGACAGTCGTCCGCACGCCGCGGCGTGGAAAGTGGTGGAAAGTGTGCAATAGTTCCTGGTGGTCTTGCGATCGGTTGTTGGAGACTTCCTTTGCGTGCAACGGGGTGGGCGCTGCAGTCCTGCAGGAGCTCGGGGGACCTGACGTGAACAGCGAGTGCGAAAGCGATGAAACTGGTTCGAGGCAGGGGGATGTTTGTTGGCCTGGTGGGCTCTCTGATGGTGGCGATCGCTGTTTCCGGCGGCTCGGCGCAGGCGGAAAGCGACATCGAGGCGCCACGGGTCACGGCGGCGTTGCAGCAGGGGCGCGCGGCCGAGCTCGGGATCGGCATCAGGCGCAACCTGCTGCTGGCGGTGGCCCTATACTGTGAAGCGGGCACCATGGGCAGTCCGGAAGGCTTCTACCGCGTCGGCCGCGTGCTCGCCAGTGCGCCCGGCCCGCTGCGCAACCCGGCGATGGCCAACGCCTACTTGGCACTGGCTGCTCGCCTGGGGCACCACGAGGCACTCCGGCACTACGATTCACGGGTGTCAAATGCGGTCATCGGGGACGAGTGCGGTGTTTACGGCAGCGGTGCCGGGGGCTCGCGTTTCGACCTCGATGGCTACCTCGCCGGACAGTCCCCGACGAAGCAGAAGATTGCCCTGCTCATCCGCAATGCCGCGCGCCAGTACAACGTTGATCCGCGTCTCGCACTGGCGATCGCCATCGCCGAATCGAATCTCGATGCCACCGCCGTATCCCCGCGCAACGCGCAGGGTGTGATGCAACTGATTCCGGCTACCCAGGAACGCTTCGGCGTCACCCGGCCGTTCGATCCCGAGCACAATGTGCGTGGTGCGCTTGCCTATTTGCGCTGGCTCGACAAGCGCTTTGCGGGCGACTGGCGGCTGATCGTCGCCGCCTACAACTCGGGTGAGGGCGCCGTCGAGCGCTACAGTGGCGTTCCCCCGTTCGCGGAGACGCAGCAGTACGTCCGCCGCGTGCTGCACTTCTCGGGCTTCGCCCCGCGGGAGAAGGGCTGAGCGTCGCCAGTCGTGCCGGCTGCGGGTCTCGGCGAGCTTGCCGGCACGGCCTCCGCCGGGACCGGTACCGGCGATACCGGGGGTTGCTGCCGGGCGCGCTCGCTGGCCGGAAGCGGCTGCCGCGCGCTCTCCTCGGACACCTGCAAGCTGGCTCCCGGCGCCGAGCGTGGTCGGCGCGCAGCGGTCCGCTGCGGCAGCGGTCGGCATAAACTGCATTTCTTGCGCCCCAGCGCCGCTGTTTGTTGTACTCTTTGAGCCGTCTTCGCTCACCTGTCCGCGTTCGATGGACATGCGCGCCGCGAGGACGGTGCCGTGTTGCCAGCGTCCGACCTTTATCAACAGGAGGTGTCATGCGATTTCTAGTCAGGTTGTTGAGTACCCTCGTTCCTCTTTCGTTGCTGCTTTGCGGTCCGGCGGTTGCGCGTGACTGGGAGGCGATCAAGAAGTCGGGAACCATCATCGCCGCCACCGAAGGGGGGTTCCAGCCGTTCAACTACTATGACGGACCGAAGCTGACCGGTTTCGAGGTGGATCTCGCGGAAGCGATCGCCAAGAAGCTTGGCCTGAAGCTCGAATGGCGGGTGGTGCCCTTCGACGGACAGATTGCAGCGCTGAAGCAGGATCGTTTCGACTTTGCCATCGCTTCGCACGGCTATACCGAAGAGCGGGCCAAGTCGGTCGACTTCGCCAATCCGCATTACTGCACCGGCGGCCAGATCGCCGCCTACAAGGATGGCCCACTGACGGTCGCGGCGCTGAATGGCAGGACCGTCGGCGTTCAGCTGGCGACCAGCTACGCCGATGCGGCGAAGAAGGTCAAGGGCATCAAGACGATCAAGACCTACAAGGGCGACCCGGAGGCTTTCGCCGCATTGCGTGCCAAGAAGGTCGATGCGTGGATCTCCGACAAGTTCACCGTCAAGGCGACCCTCGAGAAGAGCGCCGATGCCGGTATCAGCGCTGGTGAGCTGGTCTTCGTCGAGCGCGTCTCGATGATCCTGCCCAAGAACAACAAGGCGCTGGCGGATCAGCTCAATCACGGGCTGGCCGAGGTGATGAAGGATGGCACCTACAAGGCGCTGTCGGAAAAGTATTTCAAAGAAGACGTTTCCTGCCGTTCCTGATCCGGGTCCCGATCGATGAACTGGACCAGGCAGCACCCGGGCTGGGCGATGTTCGCCGCCATGATCGGGCTGCTCCTCTTCCTCTGGGGGATGGCGCTGCCGCTTGCGGCAGCGCCGGCACCCATCGGGCCGGCGGCCGAGCAGTTTGCCGATGGCGCCAGAATCACCGTCGGTTTGACGTTGATCGCCGGCAGCGCCGGCGTCCTGATCGGTGTCCTCGCCGGGCTGGGCAAGCTGTCGAACTTCTGGCCGCTGCGCTGGTTCTGTGACAGCTACGTCTGGCTGATTCGCGGCACGCCCCTGTTGCTGCAGATCCTGTTTGTCTGGCTGGCCCTGCCGACGATCATGCCGGCAGGAGTGGAACTGTCCGATTTCACTTGCGCGGCAATCGCCTTGTCGCTCAACATCGGTGCCTACAACACCGAGTGCGTGCGGGCGGGAATCCTCGCCGTTCCGCACGGTCAAGTCGAGGCTGCGCGCGCTCTCGGGCTGACACCGGTGCAGACGTTCATCGACGTGATCCTGCCGCAGAGCATGCGCGTGGCCCTGCCGGCACTGGCCAACAACCTGGCCTCGCTGGTCAAGGATTCGTCCCTGGCTTACGCCATCAGTGTCGTCGAACTGACGATGGTCGGTTACCGGGTGCAGGCGGAGAGCTATCAGCCAATCCCGGTCTTCGTCACCATTGCCGCCATCTACCTGATCCTGACCACGGCCTTCACGACGCTGACGGCGGCGCTCGAGGCGCAACTCGATGTCGGCCAGAAGCGCTAGCCGGAGGTGACATGAGCTCTGAAGCCATTCCACGGCCGATCATCGAGACGCGCGGGATCGGCAAGCGTTTTGGTTCCTTTCATGCGCTCAAGGATGTTTCGGCGACCTTCCATGAGGGGCAGGTCACCGCCATCGTCGGACCTTCTGGATCCGGCAAGTCAACCTTCCTGCGCACCCTGAACCGCCTCGAAGCACACGACTCGGGCGAGATCGTCATCGACGGCATCGTCCTCAGCGACGACATCAGGAACCTCAACGCCATTCGCCGTGAGGTCGGGATGGTTTTTCAGAGCTTCAACCTGTTCTCGCATCTGACCATTCTGCGCAATCTGACCCTGGCGCCGATGCGGGTGCGCAGGATGGCGAGGGCGGCTGCAGAAGAGAAGGCGATGAATCTTCTCGAGAGGGTCGGACTGAAGACCCAGGCCGGCAAGTATCCGGTGCAGCTTTCGGGTGGCCAGCAGCAGCGAGTCGCCATTGCCCGCGCTCTGGCGATGGACCCGAAGGTGCTGCTGTTCGACGAGCCGACCTCGGCGCTTGACCCGGAAATGGTCAATGAGGTGCTGGCGGTGATGCGCGAACTTGCCTACAGCGGCATCACCATGCTGGTCGTGACGCACGAGATGGGTTTTGCGCGTGAGGTCGCCGATCGCGTCATCTTCTTCGACGAGGGGGTGATTCTCGAGGACACCACCCCGGAGAGCTTCTTCTCGAATCCGGGGCATGAGCGGGCCCGGGCCTTCCTGTCACAGGTCCGGCACGGCTACTGAGCAGCGCCGGCACGCGCGCCGGGCGCCTCGCCAGCGGCGGCGCAGCCTGACGCGGCGAACCCCCCACGTTCGATCAGCCTGCGGCGGCGCCGTCTGGTGGCATCCGCGCGGCCGGATCCTGCCGGTAGAAACGCGCCAGGTTGGTGTAGAGCTCGGGGAATTCGGCGAGCAGGAGCTGCGGTGTCTCGAAGAAGGCTTCGCTCATGACGGCGAAGAACTCGCCGGGGTTCTCGGCGGCGTAGGGATCGAAGAGGGTTTCCTCGCCGCCTTCGTCAGCCCTGTCGACCGCGGCGCAGAAGGCATCGTAGCTGGCAAGGAGGACCTGCTGCCACGCGGCGGCCGAGATCCCCGGTGGCAGCGGCGGCATGCCGTTGGCGTCGCCGTTGCGCATGTCGAGTTTGTGCGCGAACTCGTGGATGACGACGTTGTAGCCGGCACCAGCCATCTGTGCATCGCGCCAGGAAATCAGCAGCGGGCCGCCGTCCCAGGCCTCGCCCGATGCCAGCTCCTGGTATTCGTGCACGACGCCGAACTCATCCTCGATGCAGCGCGGGATGATGAATTCATCAGCGTAGACGATGATGCCGATCCAGCCGCGATAGTGGCTGAGGCCGAGGTTGAGGATCGGCAGGCAGCCCTGGATGGCAATCGAGACGCAGATGGTGTCACTGAGCTCGAGGTCGGCGGCGGTGAACTCCTTTTCGGTGAGGAAGGCCTCGGCGAGTTGCCGCAGGCGAAGTTGCTCGTCGCTGTCGAGACAAGCGACGAAGGGCAGTTGCGAACTGACTTCGTGCCACAGCGCATCGGGGATGGGGGCCGGTTCGCGACGGTTCTGCAGCCAGCCAAGCAGCTTGCCGATCATGTCATTCTCGCCTTCCTGCGGTGGCCGTCGTCAGGTAGATGCCGGCGAAGATCAGCGTGATTCCCAGGTAGTGATAGGACTGCGGTATCTCGGCGAGGAAGACGGCCGAGAGGATCGTCGCAAAGACCGGCATCAGGTGGAGGAAGAGGCTGGCCCTGCTGGCGCCGACTTCGCCGACGGCGCGGTTGTAGAAGACGTAGCCGAGGAACCCGGGGAAGACGCCGGTGTAGGCGATTCCCGCCAGCGAGCCGGGCGAGACGCTGATCGTCCGCCCGTTCGCGATCTCCCAGGCGTAGGCCGGCGCCAGCGCCAGCAGGCCGACGAGGGTGAAAGCGGCGAGCAGCAGCATTGGGTCGACGCCCGCCGGTCGCCATTGCAGGCCAATGGTGTACAGCGCCCAGGTGAAGACGGCGACGAGCATCCACAGATCGCCGACGTTGAGACGCAGTTGGCCGAGGCTGAGGGGATCGCCGCCGCTGACGATGATGCTGACGCCGGCAAACGAGGTGAGCACGCCGAGCCAGTCGATGGCCCGCAGGCTTCTGCCGAGGAAGGCCCACGAGAGGGTGATGGTGGCGATCGGGATGAAGGAATTGAGCAGCGCGGCGTTGGTTGCCGGGGTGTATTGCAGTCCGATGTAGGCCAGCGTGTTGTAGCCGCCGACGCCGAGCAGCCCGAGCACGCTCACCGGTTTCCAGCCCGCGCGCAGCAGCGGCCATTGCGCCCGCAGATGTGGCAGCGCCAGCGGCAGAACGAGCGCAAAGGCGATCGCCCAGCGCCAGAAGGCGAGTGACAGCGGCGGCACCTGCTCGCGCAGCGCGCGTCCGATGACCATGTTGCCGGACCAGAAGAGAACGGTCAGGACGAGCAGCAGGTAGGGGTTCTGCAGGCGATCACGGATCACTGGCGGGGAGCGGCAAAAGACGCATTATGCATGAATGGCCGGCCGCGCCCTTATAATGGCGGCGATGGTTTCGGTCGTCCACTCGGTCGCCGCGCAAGGCGATCCCGCTCAATCCCTGCAGGCGCTGGCCGAGGGCCTGCCGCTGGCAGATGCCGATCGCCTGCGGCGCGCGGTCGAGCATGCCAGTTCGGTCTATGGCGAACGGCTGCTGGGCAGTGGCGAGGAGGTCTGGGGACATGCTCTCGGAATGGCCCTGATCGTCGCTGGGCTCAAGCTGGACGCCGATTCACGGCTGGCGGCGCTGCTCTTTGCCGTTCCCGCACTGCAGGAGCGTGGCCTGGCACAGATCGATACACACTTCGGTGCCGGCGTCACGCATCTGGTCGACGGGATTTCCCGGCTCAACCGCATGCGCCCGATCACGCGCAGCTTCACGGCACATTCGGCGGCGAGTGCCGACAGCAATCCGCAGGAGATGAAGGCGCAGGTCGAGATCCTGCGCAAGATGCTCCTGGCGACGGTCGAGGATATCCGTGTCGTCCTGCTGCGGCTTGCTTCGCGGACGCAGACCTTGCGTCACTATGCCGCCGAGCCCGACGCGTTGCGTCTGCCGGTGGCACGCGAGACGCTCGAACTCTACGCACCACTGGCCAACCGCCTCGGTGTCTGGGAGCTGAAGTGGGAGCTCGAAGATCTTGCGTTCCGCTTCCTGCATCCGGAGATCTACAAGGACATTGCGCGCCACCTCGACGAGAAGCGCGCCGAACGCGAGCAGTTCATCACCTCAGCGATCGCCCGTCTGAAGAACGAGTTGCTGGCGTCGGGTGTCGCCGGCGCCGAGGTCCATGGTCGCCCGAAGCATATCTACAGCATCTGGAACAAGATGCGCCGGAAGGGCGTGAGCTTTGCCGAGGTCTATGATGTTCGCGCCCTTCGCGTCCTCGTCGACGAGGTGCGCGACTGCTACACGGCGCTTGGCATCGTGCACCACATCTGGTCGCCGATCGCGCACGAATTCGACGACTACATCTCGCATCCGAAGGGCAATGACTACCGCTCGCTGCACACCGCGGTGCACTGCGCCGACGGCCGCGCGCTCGAGGTGCAGATTCGAACGCGCGACATGCACCGGCATGCCGAGTTGGGCGTCGCCGCGCACTGGCGCTACAAGGAGGGCGGCAGGGCAACGCCCGAGGATCGCTACGACGAGAAGATCGCGTGGCTGCGGCAGTTGCTGACCTGGCGCGACGAGGTTTCGGATGCATCGGACTGGGTCAGGCATTACAAGCAGGCGGCGTTCGACGAGACGGTCTACGTCCTGACGCCGCAGGGACGGGTCGTCGATCTGCCGCGGGGCGCGACGCCGGTCGACTTCGCCTATCGCGTACATACCGACGTCGGGCATCGTTGCCGCGGTGCCAAAGTGGACGGCGCACTGGTGCCGTTGAATACGCAGCTGGCGACCGGGCAGCGCGTCGAGATTGTCCTTGCCAAGCTTGGCGGGCCGTCGCGTGACTGGCTGAACCCGGCGCTCGGCTATCTGTTCACCCATCGCTCGCGGGTCAAGGTCAGGCAGTGGTTCGCCGGTCTGGCGCTCGAGGACACGCTCGCCGAAGGGCGGGCACTGGTGCAGCGCGAGTTGCAGCGGCTGGGACAGCCCGGGATCAACCTCGACGAACTCGCCGTCCGTCTCGGTCTGGCGCGCAGCGACGACCTCTTCATCGCCATGGCGCGCGCAACGCTGAACATGCGTCAGTTGCAGGCGGCGGTGCGTGTCAGCGAGGAGCCGGCCGAGGAACGCGTCGTCGACGAGCTGACGGTTCGCCGGCAACGTGACAGCGACGTCGCGGAGAAGGGAATCCTGATCGTCGGTGTCGGCCGCCTGCTGACGCAACTCGCGGGCTGCTGCAAGCCGGCGCCGCCGGACAGGATCGTCGGCTTCGTCACGCGCGGTCGCGGCGTTTCGGTCCATCGCGCCGATTGCAGCAATTTCGTGCACATGCGGGCGATGCATCCGGAGCGCGTGATCGAAACGAGCTGGGGCGGCAGCACCGACGGCGTCTTCGCCGTGGACATCGTCATCGATGCCCATGACCGGCAGGGTCTGCTGCGTGACGTCTCGGACGTGCTCGCGCGCGAGAAGATCAACGTCATTGCGGTCAACACGCAGTCGCGCCTGGGCAACGCGCACATGAGCTTCACCGCCGAAGTCGGCAGCATCCCGCAACTCGAGCGGACGCTTGCCCTGCTGCACGCGGTGGCTGGGGTGGTCGGCGCGCGCCGGGCCTGAGTCTCCTGCCGGGTGCTGGCGCCTGCAACAGGTCCGCCAGCACCTCCGGGCCGGGCGTGGCTAGGCCTTGAGCAGTTCGATCAGTTCGCTCTGCGAGGAATGCGGGCTGGTGCGTGAGCCGCGCTTCTGGTGGTAGGTTCCGTCAGGCCCGAGTTCCCAGGCAAGGCTGTTGTCACTGAGGTAGATCTGCAGCCCTTCGCTCATCACCCGCCGTTTCAGCTTGCGGTCGAGTACCGGAAACGCCAGTTCGATGCGCCGGAAGAAGTTCCGTTCCATCCAGTCGGCGCTCGACAGGTAGACCTTTTCTTCACCGCCAGCGTAAAAGTAGAAGACGCGATGATGTTCGAGCTGGCGGCCGATGATCGAGCGGACATTGATGTTCTCCGACAGCCCCTTGACTCCCGCACGCAGTCCACAGACGCCGCGAACGATGAGGTCAATCTTGACGCCGGCCTGCGAGGCCTCATAGAGGGTGGCGATGGTTTCCGGCTCAAGCAGTGAATTCATCTTGGCGATGATCCGCGAACGCTTGCCGGCGCGCGCTGCTTCCGCCTCGGCGCGAATCCCGGCGACGACATTGGGCTGCAGCGTGAACGGTGCCTGCCACAGGTGTACCAGCGTCTGTGCGCGACCGAGGCCGGTGAGCTGCTTGAAGACCTCGTTGGTGTCGGCGCCGATCTCCTCGTTGCACGTGAGCAGGCCGAAGTCGGAGTACAGGCGGGCGGTCTTCGGATGGTAGTTGCCGGTTCCGAGATGCACGTAGCGACGCAGGATGCTGCCGCCGCCATTGCTTTCCTCACGGCGGACGACCATCAGCATCTTGGCATGGACCTTGTAACCGAAGACGCCGTAGACGACGTGGGCGCCAACCTCCTCGAGCTTGGTTGCCCAGCCGATGTTTGCCTCCTCGTCGAAGCGCGCCATCAGTTCGACGACCACGGTGACCTCCTTGCCGTTCTGCGCTGCGCGCAACAACGACTGCATCAGGACCGAATCGGTACCCGTGCGGTAGACCGTCATCTTGATCGCCACCACCTGTGGGTCCACCGCCGACTGCTCGAGCAGTTCGATCACCGGGTTGAAGCTCTGGTAGGGGTGATGCAGCAGGATGTCACCGCCGCGGATGCCGTCGAAGACGCTCTGGCTCTTTTGCAGAGCCTTCGGCAGGCCGGGGGTGAAGGGCTGGAACTTGAGATCCTGGCGCAGAACCCAGTCCGGAACCTGCATCAGGCGAACCAGGTTCACCGGACCGGCGACGCGATACAGGTCCGTTTCGGTCAGATTGAACTGGGCGAGCAGGAACTGGGTCATCGCTTCAGAGCAGCTGTTCGCCACTTCGAGACGGACGGCGTCGCCGAAATGGCGCTGCGGCAGTTCGCCCTGGATCTTGGCGCGCAGATTCTTGACTTCTTCCTCGTCGACGAAGAGGTCGCTGTTGCGCGTGACGCGGAACTGGTAGCAACCGAGTACCTTCATGCCGGCGAACAGTTCATGCACGAACTCGTGCAGGATCGACGACAGGAAGACGAAGGAGTACTCGCTGTTGCCGAGTTCGCGCGGCAGGCGGATGACCCGTGGCAGGACGCGTGGCGCCTGCACGATCGCCGCTCCGGAGCTGCGCCCGAAGGCATCACGCCCTTCGAGCTCGACGGCAAAATTGAGACTCTTGTTGAGTACGCGCGGGAAGGGGTGTGACGGGTCGAGGCCGATCGGCGTGATCACCGGCATCACTTCGCGGAAAAAGAAATCCCTGATCCAGTCGCGCTGTTCGGGGTTCCAGTCAGCCCGCTTGAGGAAGCGAATGCCTTCGGTAGCCAGTTGTGGCAGGACTTCCTCGTTCAGCAGTGCATACTGCTCCCGGACGATCGCATGCACCTCTTCACCCACCAACTGGTAGACCTCGCGTGCCGTTTTGCCGTCGGTGGTGATCGCCACCGAGTTCAGCTTCAGCTGTTCCTTGATTCCGGCCTCGCGGATCTCGAAAAACTCGTCGAGATTGCTGCTGACGATGCACAGGAAGCGCAGTCGCTCGAGCAGCGGTGTGCGCGGGTTCTTGGCCTGCCACAGGACGCGCCGGTTGAACGCCAGCAAGCTCATCTCGCGATTCTGGAAGTACTCCGGAGGGTAGCCCGGCGGTGCCTGAAGGGGAGGGGTTTCGCTGGTCGTGGCAACTATGGTCATCGGTTCGTTCCGTCAAGAAAGATGGCTCGGGCAAGGGTTCAATCGCAGGCCAACATATTACAGCCATAGGCAGCGTGCGGGTCTGCGTGGCCGCCATTTTTGTCGCCGGCGGTCACTTGGTTGGCCCGACTCTGCCAGCGTGCGCATGTCGTCAGGAGCGACGGGGGCGAAGCCGGGGAATGCTAGAATGTCTGGTCCAAGCAGACCACTTGCCGAACGGGCGAACAAGAACAGCCATGAGCTACGAACTGATTGCCGGTGTGGACCTGGGTTCCAACAGCTTCCGCGTCCAGGTCGGGCGAATCGTTGGCGACCAGATCCATCCGCTCGATATCCTGCGCGAGACGGTCCGGCTGGGCTCCGGTCTCACCCGCGAGAAGCTGCTCGATCATGCATCGCAACAGCGCGCGATCGCGGCGCTGCGCCGCTTCGGTGAGCGCTTGCGCGGCTTTGCGCCGGATGCCGTGCGGGCGGTGACGACCGATGCCATGCGCGTGGCGAGGAACGCGCCGCTGGTGCTGCTGCAGGCGGAGGCGGCGCTGGGCTTTCCGATCGAGATCATCGGCGGGCGCGAGGAAGCGCGACTGATCTTCATCGGTGCCGCGAACGCCCTGCCGGCAGCCAGCCATCGCCGGCTGGTGGTCGATATCGGTGGCGGCTCGACCGAGTTCATCATTGGCGAGCGTGCCGAGCCCGCGCTGATGGAATCGCTGTTCATGGGCGGCATCAGCTATCGGCAGCGATTCTTTCCCGACGGCAAGGTGGACAAGAAGCGCCTCTATGCTGCCGAGGTGTCGGCAGCGCGTGAGATCGAGGCAATCGTCGTCGATTATCAGCGCTCTGGCTGGGCTGAGGCGGTCGGGTCGTCGGGATCGGCGCAGGAGATCGCGACGCTGCTGGAGCTGAACGATCTCAACCCGGCGGGTGTCAGCGGCATCAGCCGCGAGGGACTGGCCAGGCTGCGCCAGCTGCTGATTCGTGCCGGTTCGGCAGAGTCCCTCAACCTCAAGGGCATGCGTGCCGACCGTTGCCTGATTCTGCCCGGTGCCATTGCAATCATGTCGGCGGTGTTCGCCGAGCTCGGACTCGAGCGCATGACGTATTCCGATGGCGCGCTGCCACTGGGAGTGCTCTACGATCTGCTCGGGCGCTTCGCTCACCACGATACGCGCGACACCACGGTCGTTCAGTTCATGCAGCGCTATCAGGTCGACGAGACCCAGGTCAGGCGCGTCGAGCGCACGGCCCTGCTCCTTCTCGGGCAGATGATCAAGCTCGACGCCGTCGCGTACGAAAATGATGTGCACTTCCTGCGCTGGGCGGTTTCGCTGCACGAGATCGGTATCTCGGTGGCGCACAGCGAGTTCCACAAGCACGGCGCATACATTCTGGGCCACGCCGACATGTCCGGTTTCTCGAAACGTGATCAGGCCCGGCTTGCCTTGCTGGTTCTCGGCCAGCGCGGCAAGCTGCAGAAGCTCGCAGCGATGCCGGCAGGCGATCCCAACTGGCGACTCCTGTTCTGCCTGCGCCTGGCGGCGCTGTTGCACCGTGCGCGTGACGATCATTCGTTGCCGGAGATGTCGGTCCGGGAAGGCGCCGACGGCTTCGAACTCGATCTGCCAGCGCGCTGGCAGGCAGCCAATCCGATCACCGCCACGGCACTGGCTGATGAAGTGCTGTTCTGGCGTCGCATCGGCATCACGCTGAAGATCGGCACGGTGCCCAGGGACAAGGTGGTGCAGTTGGAGCTGTTGCAGAAATCGTAGCCGGCGTGCGGGCGGAAGTGGCTGCCCGCGGCTGACAAGGCAGTGCATTTTCCGGGCGAGGAGTGAGCGAGTGAACAGCAGGTGGGCGCGGGCCGACAGCTCTCTGGTTGCGGGTCGCTGATCGCAGCAATGGCTGCAGCGACGATCGAAGTGGTCGAGAAGACGGACGTCCGGCAGCTTGTGCTCGCCGGCGACTGGCGGCTGGCGACGATGCCGCAGCCGATCGCTCGTTTCGAGCTGCGTCTGCGCGAGCTGGCGGCTGGCAATCCGGAATGGGAGTTGCGCTCGATCTCGCGTCTCGACAGCGCCGGCGCGACGCTGCTCTGGCGGACATGGGGCCGCCAGTGGCCGCGCTCGCTTGCCCTTTCAGCCGAGCACCGAGCGCTGCTCGAGCGGGTGGCGGCGGTCACCGGCGAGCCCGAGGTGCTGGTCACTCGGGATCGCCTGGCGTCGATCGCAGCGCTTGGTCGGCTCTCGCTGGCGGGTCTTCAACATCTGACCGAGATCGTTGCCCTCATCGGGCAACTGCTCCTCGATCTGGCCTACCTCTGCCGGCACCCGCGCGAGATGCCTTGGCGGGAGTTCTCGGCCAACCTTTACAAGAGCGGTGCCCGGGCGCTGCCGGTGATCGCACTGATCGGCTTCCTCATCGGCATCGTCCTTTCCTACCTGTCGGCGCTGCAACTGAAAGCCTTCGGTGCCGACGTGTTCATCGTCAATCTGCTCGGTATCAGCATCGTTCGCGAGCTCGGTCCGATGCTCGTCGCCGTGCTGGTGGCCGGACGCTCCGGCTCGGCGATGACCGCCCAGATCGGCGTCATGCGGGTGACCGAGGAGATCGACGCACTCGCGACGATGGGGGTTTCGCGCAGTCAGCGCCTGTTGCTGCCGAAGGTGCTGGCGCTGGCGGTCGCGATGCCTTTGTTGGTGATCTGGTGCTCGGCCGCCGGCATCATCGGCGGCATGATCGCGGCCAAGCTGCAGATGGGTCTCTCGTACGGCTTCTTCATCGACACGCTGTCACGCGTGGTGCCGGTGGCGAACGTCTGGATTGGCCTCTGCAAGGGACTGGTCTTCGGTGTGCTCATTGCGCTGATTGCCTGCCATTTCGGCCTCAGGGTGAAACCCAATACCGAGAGCCTGTCGGCACTGACGACCAGTTCGGTGGTATGCTCGATCACCGTGGCCATCCTCGTGGACGCCGTTTTCGCGGTCGCGACGCGCGGACTGGGGCTGCCGTAGTGAGCGCACCGCCCGCGACCGGCCCGCTGCTGCCTCCGGCAATCGAGATTAGCGGTCTATGCACGCAGTTTGACGATCTCGTCGTTCATCGCGACATCGATCTCGACATCGAAGCCGGGCAGATGCTGGGCTTGGTCGGTGGTTCCGGCAGTGGCAAGACGACCTTGCTGCGGGAGATCGTCGGGCTGCTGGCGCCGAGCAGCGGAACGGTGCGGCTTTTTGGGCAGTCGGTACTCGATACCGATCCGGAGCGCCGACGTGCACTGCGCCGCCGATTCGGCATGCTTTTCCAGCAGGGGGCGCTGTTCTCGGCACTATCGGTGTTCGACAACATAGCTTTTCCCTTGCGGGAACTGCGCACTCTCGACGAGGGGATGGTGGCCGATCTGGTTTTCCTCAAGCTCGCGATGGTCGAGCTCGAAGCGCGACACGCCCGGCTGATGCCCGCCGAGTTGTCGGGTGGCATGGTCAAGCGGGTGGCGCTGGCGCGCGCACTGTCGCTGGAGCCCGAGCTGCTGGTTCTCGACGAGCCCACTGCCGGTCTCGATCCTGATCGCAGCGAGAGCTTTGTCAAGCTGTTGAGGATGTTGCAGAGGGAACTTGGTTTCACGGTGGTGATGGTGACGCATGATCCCGAGACTCTGGCCGGGCTGGCGACCCGCCTGGCCGTGCTCGCCGATCAGCGGATCGTCGCCTGCGGCACGGCAGCCGAGGTTGCTGCGGTCGATCATCCCTTCATTCGCAACTTCTTTGGTTCCGGGCGCGCTGCCGCGGCGATCGGGTACGGCGGGAGCTGAGCATGGAGAACAGGGCACATGCGCTGGTGGCGGGCGTG
This sequence comes from Candidatus Accumulibacter iunctus, assembly GCA_002345025.1. Lineage (GTDB taxonomy): Bacteria > Pseudomonadota > Gammaproteobacteria > Burkholderiales > Rhodocyclaceae > Accumulibacter > Accumulibacter iunctus. The sequence continues at coordinate 18,210 of DDUX01000109.1, forward strand.
TTCACGCTGCTGCTTGGTCTGGCAGTGGTCGGCGCCGTCTGGTGGTTCGGCGGCAAACACGAGGCAACGACCGACTACACGGTGGTCAGCCGGCACAATGTCACCGGCCTCAGCCTGCAGGGGCAGGTGCGTTATCGTGGCATTCGGGTGGGCAAGGTGGAAGCCATCGAGCTCGACCCTGCCGAGGTGCGCAACATCCTCATCCGGATCAGTGTGGACCGCGGCGTCCCGGTGACCAAGAGTACCACCGCACGCCTGGGCTACCAAGGCGTTACGGGCATCGCCCACATCCTGCTCGAGGACAACGGCAAGGATCCGACGCCACTCGATGGCGGCGACGGCGGTTTGCCGCGCATCACGATGCAGTCGTCGCTGATCGAGGAACTGTCTGAGGTCGGCGGTGCGACGCTGCGCCAGGCGCGGGACTTCCTCGAGCGGGCAAACCTCGTTCTCGACGACGAGAACCGGCGACATCTGGCCGGGATTCTCGGAAATCTCGAAGCGACGACGGGCAGCACCAAGGATGTGGCGGTGCAGTTGCGCAAGCTGCTGGCCGACGAGAACCTGCGTCTGCTGAACAGCACCCTGGCGCGCGCCGATCAGGCTGCGGCCGAGGCAGCACCGCTGCTGCTCGAGTCCCGTCGCCTGGTCGGCAGCCTGCAGCCGGTGAGCGAACGCCTGGGCCGCCTGATCGGCGAACCGTCGCCCGGCGGCATCGCTGCCTTGGTGACGCGCCTCGATGAGGTCAGCCGTGACCTGTCGGCGAACTCGCGCCAGCTCAACCGGGTTCTGCTAATGCTCGAAGAGTCGCCGCAGAGCATCCTCTTTGGTCCGCCACCGCATGCCCCCGGCCCCGGTGAGGCCGGTTTCGTCGCGCCCGCGACCGTCGGAGAAAGGTGATGAACCGTTTGGTCAGTCTTCTTGCCGCGAGCCTGCTCGCAGCCTGCAGCGGCAGCGTGCGCAATCAGCCGCTGGCGGAATCCTATGATTTCGGGTTGCCGCTCGCGCGGCTGGCCGACGAGGGCCGGTGGTCGGCTGTGGCGCTCGAAGTCAGGATGCCGTACTGGTTCGACACGTTGACGATCGAGTATCGCCTGCTCTACGAGAACCCGCTCAAGCTGCGCAGCTACGCTGCGAGCCGTTGGGCCGCGGCGCCGGCGCAGTTGCTCGCGCAGCGCCTGCGGCAGCAGCTGGGGCTGTCGGTTGCCGGTGGCCGGAGCGCACCCGCCTGCCTCTTGCGAATCGAACTGCAGGAGTTCTCACAGGTCTTCGCGACGCCGCAGCAGAGCAGTGCCGTGCTGCAGGGGCAGGCCATCCTGCTTGATGCGAAACAGCGGATCATCGCCGAGAGGCTGTTGACCATCGAACGGCCTGCCGCCAGTGCGGACGCTCGCGGCGGCGTCGCTGCGCTGGCGGCGGCGAGTACGGAACTCGGGGCGGAATTGCTGGCGTGGTTGAATGATGTCGAGAAACGTGGCAGGCTGAAAGAATGCCGTGCAACGGCTGGGGAAAGTCGATAACACTCATTGTCGGAGAGGAGAAGCTGGGGATGTCGAACATTTACCGGGTGGGGCTTGACAAGAATCCTGCCAACTACACGCCGCTGACGCCGTTGACCTTCCTGGCGCGCAGCGCCTACATCTATCCTGAAGTTGTTTCGGTGATTCATGGGCAACGGCGCTACAACTGGCAGCAGACCTTCACTCGCTGCCGGCAGCTCGCTTCGGCACTCGTTGCCCATGGCGTTGGCGAAGGCGACACCGTGGCGGCCATGCTGAACAACACGCCGGAAATGATCGAGTGTCACTTCGGCGTCCCGGTCATCGGCGCCGTGCTCAATACGCTCAACACGCGGCTCGATGCCGAAACGATCGCTTTCATGCTCGAGCACGGTGAGGCCCGGGTGCTCATCACCGACCGCGAATACTCGTCCACCGTGCGCAAGGCGCTGGCCGCTTGCCGACGCGAGATTCTCGTCATCGACGTAGACGATCCCGAATACAGCGGTCCCGGTGATCGGTTGGGAACGCACGAGTACGAGCAGTTCATCGCTGCGGGCAGCCCCGATTTCCCGTGGCGTGGTCCGGAAGACGAGTGGGATGCCATTTCGCTCAACTACACATCCGGCACGACAGGCAATCCGAAGGGCGTGGTCTACCACCATCGGGGGGCCTACCTCAATTCGATGAGCAACATCGTCAGCTGGGGCATGCCGCCGCACTCGGTCTACCTGTGGACGCTGCCGATGTTTCACTGCAACGGCTGGTGCTTCGTGTGGACGATGGCAGCCAACGCGGGCACCAACGTCTGCCTGCGCCGCGTGGACCCGAAGCTGATCTTCGACGCCATGCGCGAGCACGCCGTGACCCACTACTGTGGGGCGCCGATCGTGCATAGTCTGATGGCCAGTTCTCCGGCCGAACTGCGTGCCGGCATCAGCCAGAAGGTCTGCGGGCTGATCGCTGCCGCGCCGCCGCCGGCCGCCGTGATCGAGGCGATGGCCAACATCGGCATTGACCTGACGCACGTCTATGGGCTTACCGAAACCTACGGCCCGGCCGCCGTCTGTGCCAAGCACGGTGACTGGAGCAGCCGGCCGCTGGCCGAGCAGGTCGAGCTGAATGGCCGCCAGGGGGTGCGCTACCATGCGCAGGAGGGGATCACGGTCCTCGATCCGGTGAGCATGGTGGCGGTGCCGTGGGACCGCGAGACGATGGGTGAGATCATGTTCCGCGGCAATCTGGTGATGAAGGGCTACCTGAAGAACCCCAAGGCAACGGAGGAGTCGTTCGCCGGCGGCTGGTACCACACCGGCGACCTGGCAGTGATGCACTCCGACGGCTACGTCAAGATCAAGGATCGCTCCAAGGATGTGATCATCTCGGGCGGCGAGAACATCTCGTCGATCGAGGTCGAGGACGTGCTCTACAAGCACCCGGCCGTCATTGCCGCAGCGGTAGTTGCAACTCCCGACCCGACCTGGGGTGAGGTGCCGTGTGCCTTCCTCGAGTTGCGTGAAGGCAGCACGGTCAGCGAGCAGGAAGTGATCGAGTTCTGTCGGCAGCACATGGCGCGCTTCAAGGTGCCGAAGCGGGTTGTCATCTGCACGCTGCCGAAGACCTCGACCGGCAAGATCCAGAAGTACGTGCTGCGCGAGCAGGCAAAGTCTTCTGCCGCCATCGAGTGAGCTCGTACCGGTCGCCGGCCTGCCGCGCTCGGCAGCCGGCCGGCGGCCTCGGTGCCACCCGCCGCTACGGCAGCGATCAACCATGAGGAGAGAACCATGAACCCATCGAGCTCGGATGAGCCCTACGTCCTGCGTGTCGATGAGCAGGGCGTCAGCACCCTGACGCTGAATCGCGGCAGCCAGTTCAATGCCTTGTCGCGGGCCATGATCGGTGCCCTGCAACAGGAACTGGACGCGATCGCTGCCGATCCGTCGCTGCGCGTCGTGGTCATCGCCGGGGCCGGCAAGGCCTTCTGTGCCGGCCACGATCTCAAGGAGATGCGGGCGAATCATGACAAGGGATTCATGCAGGATCTTTTCCGCAGCTGCGGCCGGATGATGATGAGCCTGACGCAGATGCCACAACCGGTGATCGCGCGCGTTCACGGCATTGCCACCGCTGCCGGCTGCCAGCTCGTTTCGATGTGCGATCTGGCGGTCGCCGCCGACGGCGCGCGCTTCGCCACGTCGGGGATCAACGTCGGACTGTTCTGCGCCACTCCCGCTGTCGGGCTGTCGCGCAACCTGGGCCGCAAGCAGGCTTTCGAGATGCTGCTCACCGGTGACTTCATCGACGCTCGGGCGGCGCTGCAGCAGGGGCTGGTCAACCGGGTCGTCGCCAGTGACGCGCTCGATGCCGAAGTGGCCCTTCTCGCCGGCGCCATCGTCGCCAAGTCTCCGGTAGCCATCGGCATGGGCAAGCAGATGTTCTACCGGCAGCTCGAAATGGGGCTCGACGCAGCCTATCAGTACGCTTCCGAAGTGATGGCCTGCAACATGATGACCGAAGATGCCGGCGAAGGCATCGACGCCTTCGTCAGCAAGCGTCAGGCACAGTGGACGGGACGTTGAATCGGCGCTGACGGGCTGCAGCGACGATCGGCGGCGTCATCGTCGCCCTGAAATCGAGCGCGGGCGGCGTCCTGCCGCGCGCTCGGCTGGCGTGGGGGCTCACGCCGCAACGACGCGGTCATGGCCGGCGGCTGCGGCGGCATGCAGAGCCTGCGCGGCCCGCTTGAGCAGCTCGTCTGGCGAGCGATCGCCGGTCAGCGCTGCGCTGGCACCGACGCTGATGCTGAAGCGGACGATGCCGTTTTCCGTCGGGATGGCGATCTCGCCCGTCTGTGCGCGGATTCTTTCGGCGACCAGCAGCGCCTCGATGATCTCGGTATCCGGCAGCAGGACGGCAAACTGTCCACTGTCGAATCTCGCCAGCAGGTCGCACTGACGGAGGGCGCGTTTGGCAGCCTGGGCGACGGCGACCAGCGCCTGGTCACCGACGGCATGGCCGTAGCCATCGTTGATCCGTCGAAAGAAGTCGATGTCGAGGAGCAGAACGGCGAGTGGCGACCATCGGCGCTCACTGCGCGCGAGTTCGCCGGCCAGCGTGCGGACGAAGTGCTGCCGGCTGCTGACGCCGGTGAGCCCGTCGGAGATGGCGAGTTCCCGCACTTGCACGCCGCGCTCGGCGAGCACGCGCAGCAGGCGCAATGATCGCCAGGCGACGACGCTCAGCGGGATCGTCATGCCGAGGGCCAGGAGAACGGTCCACACGCTCTGTCGTTGCCAGTCCCCGAGAGCGGCGTCGTAGTCCTCGAGAACGACGACGACGAGCGGGAAGTCGGGCAGCGACGAGTAGCTGGCAAACATCCGCGGATGCTCGCCGCCGTCTTCATCGAGCAGGACGAAAGCACGCGACTGCTGCGGCAGGTGCTGGCCAAACAGCAGCGCGCCTTTGGCAAGCGACCGGGCGTGCTGGCGGTCATCGGCGGCCTCTGCCAGAACCGTTCCGTCACGGCCGAGCAGAGCGATTACTCCACCTGGCCGCGGGCGCTGTGCGTCGTAGCTGCGGCGCAGCGTTTCCACGGCGAGCATCGCGACCGGGGTGTCGCGGTGACGGCTCGCCCTGCTCGCAGCGCGGGTCACCGGCAGCCGCAGCGCGCTGGTCGTCGGGTCGGCGACAGGCGGGCCGATCGACAGCCCGGCGCCGCCACTGGCGTGCGCGAAACGGTCGCTGCTCGCGAGTTGCGCCGGTATCCAGGGTTCCTTGCCCGTCGCTGCGAAAGTGCTGCCGTCGGCTGTCAGGAGCCAGATATCGAAGGAGTCACCGCTGCTTGCCCGAAGATCGTCGATGAAGTGGCGAAAGGAAGGATCGTTGCGCGTGCTGCCGAGCGGCCGCTCCTGCAGCCAGTGGTCGGTGGCGACGAGAACGGTGTCGAGCAGACGAAACTGCTGCCGTGTCTGCTCCTCGAGCGCGTGCGTCAGTTGCTGCAGGGCGCCGCCGGTCGCGGCGATGCTGTCGCGGCGAGCGACGACCATCGAGACGATGACCACCGACCACAGTGCGGCCAGCAGGAGCAGGGTCAGCACCACCACGGTTCGCGGTCTGGCCCACTCCTCGCCCCTGATACTCTTCCTTTCCATCGCAGTCGCCTCCACTGCAGATTCAGGGACCGCATTCTAGCAGCCTGCCGGCCATGATCGACGAGACCCCTGGCAAGTGGGGCCGACGCTCACGGTCGTCGGCGATGAACGCCACTCGTCGTCTTGGTCGCCGGAGTGTCCGACTCCATCACCGTTTCGCTCTCGACGTCGCAGATGTCGGTGAAGAGTTCGATCGCGGTCTTCGCAACCTGCGCCGTGTCGTAGTAGGCGTAGGCGCCAGCTCCGACGGCGCCGACGACGGGAATCCAGCGTGAAACACCTCGCCCGAGGACGCGCTGCGAGATGTGCAGGGCGATCTTGAGGGCAATCGAGTTGATCTCCGGACGCGACGCATGCTGAACGACGACGCGCTTGCCGACCCTGGCGACGAGATTCTCGACCGCTTGGGCATCGGTATGCCGGAAGAGGCAATAGAGCATCTCCTCGCGTCGCAGGCCGGCGCTCTTTCCGTAACAGGCGGCAACGTCCGCCACCATCTGTGTCTGCAGCTTCCACAGCGAGCTCAGTTCGGGGAGCAGAGTGAGCCAACCCAGAAGGCCGGGTGGAAGGGAAAGGGTGCTGGCGGTCATCGCCGCGCTGCGGGTGGCCTTGCGGGCTATCGCGCGCGCCCGGTAGTCTGGCCTGGCAGCCGGATGTTCGCTACTCGGAGGCGCCTCACCGACGTAATCGAGGATCGCCTCGGCGATCCTCTGGCTGAGCTGCAGACGTGTTGTGCGTCGCGAAGAGCCTTGTTCCGACATGCTGCGATCCCTGATCCGTTTGGCGTGAAGTGTGCACCAAAGTCGCCGATCGTGCCACCGTGCCGGCTTTCGCGGGTTGCTGTCGCGGCGCACCAGGCGTCCCGTCGCCGCCCGCGGCGCCGCCGCGTCACCATCGCCGAACTGGCCCGTGCCGGTGGACAAAGAGCGGCAAGTATGCGAGGCTCGCACGCCGTGTCAATACGGTCCGGGATGTTGCCGATTCGCTGCCGCGTCACCGGCTCGTCGCGTCGGTACACCTGTTTGCCATGGGAGGGTGTCGTTTCATTGCCCATCTTCGATAGTCCATTGCAGGCGCGCCGCCGGGCGCGCCGGCTGCGCGAGTCGGACCTGCGTGTCGCCATGCAGTTACAGCGTATCGTCGTCCGCATCGTCTGGGCCGCCGTTGCAGTGCTCGCGCTGATTGCCATCGGTACGGTCGGGTTCTACGATATTGGGGGTGACCACAGCGATTGGTCGGACGCCCTGTACATGACGCTGATCACCATCTCGACGGTCGGCTACGGCGAGATCGTGCCGCTAACGTCGATCGGCGATCGCGTCTTTGCCGGCTTCATCGCCATCTCCGGTCTTGGTGCCCTGACCTTCCTGTTCACCAGCCTGTCCGTGTTCTTCCTCGAGAAGGATCTCGACTATTCCCTGCGGAGACGACGAATGGAAAAACGCATTCAGAAGTTGCGCCAGCACTTCATCATTTGCGGCTTCGGCAGGGTTGGTCGCAGCGTCGGTGGCGAACTGCAGAATACCGGTCGTCACTTCGTCGCCATCGATACCGAGGAAGCGCGCTTCGAGGACAATCTCGAGAAATTTCCAGGGCTGCTCTGTCTCCAGGGTGACGCCTCCGACGACGACCTCCTCGAAGCGGCCGACATCCTCGACGCCAGGGGCCTGTTCGCGGTGACCGGTGACGATTCGCGCAACCTGATGATCATCATCACTGCTCGCCAGCTCAATCCGCAGCTGCGGATCGTCGCGCGCGCGCAGGAGTCGCGCAACGTCGAGAAGATGCGCAAGGTTGGCGCCGACGCGGTGATCTCGCCGGATTTTACCGGCGGCATCCGTCTGGCATCAGCGATGGTGCGCCCGCACGTGGTCAGCTTCCTCGACGAAATGGTTCGTTCCGACAAGAACGTGCGGCTCGAGGAAGTCCATGTTCCAGCGGGCTTTCCGGCTACCCGGGTCGGTGACCTGCGGCTGCGCAGTCCGGATTACGTCCTGCTCGCCCTGCGCGAGGAGGATGGGAGCTGGGTCTTCAACCCGCGGGTCGATGAAGTCGTCAGCTCCGGTACCACGATCATCGCGCTCGCCAATCCTTCGGGACGCGCTCAGCTCAAGGCGCACCTGATCGAAAGGATCGGCTGATCGGGGGAAGCGGGGAAGACGCTGCCGCGCCGCTCAACCCGAGGTTTCGACGGACTTGTCCGGATGCTTGCGGCGCGCCCAGCGTACGGCGTCGAGGCCGTGATCAGCCAGCCGTAGCAGGGCAGGTTGATGGCGATCAGCGCGCCAGCCAGTGCCAGTTCACGCCGCCTGTGACGACAAAGGCGATGAAGAGAACATGGCCGACGCCGCCGCCGTCGGCCAGCAGCCGATCGCTCATTCGGGGGCCTGCAGCATGCGTCGGAGTCTGCGGATGCGTCCGCAGGTCCGGTGGCAGCCGCGGGAGGGCTGCGGTCGCCGCAGCCCGAGCCTCAGTCGCTGTCGCTCAAGGCCCTGATCAGTCTGCCGGCTCTCTTCGTCGGTCGCCCTCTGAGGTCGCTGCCGGGAGCCGGTGCCAGCCGCCGCGCAGCCTGCTGCGCCGCTCGCCGCGCACCGCTCGCGGGCGTTTCGTCATAGAGCTGCCGCGCTTCGCTGGCGGGGCGTCGGTGTTGCTCGAGAGCGCTGACGGTGACTGTCCACATCAAGTCACCGATGCTGACTTCGAGCTCGTCGCCGCGGCGCAGGGTGCGCGCCGGTTTGACGGCATGTCCCGCGAGCCGGACACGGCCAGCGGCGACGGCCTCGGCAGCCAGGGCGCGCGTGCGGTAGAAGCGTGCCGCCCAGAGCCACTTGTCGATGCGCATCTCTGTCAGCAAGGGAGGTTCAGCGGGCATGGCTACTCTCGCGAAGGGTGTTTGCCAAGCTTGCGCTGAAGTGTCCGGCGGTGCATCTTCAGCGCCCTGGCCGTTGCCGATATGTTGCCATGCTGCTCGGCAAGGACTCGCTGAATGTGTTCCCACTCGAGCCGGTCGACCGACAGCGGCGAGTCGGCGACCGCCATTGCCGAATCACCGTCGCTGCTTTTGTTGAGGGCCGCGACGACCTGATCGGCGTCACAGGGCTTGGCCAGGTAGTGGACGGCGCCGAGCTTGATCGCCTCGACCGCAGTGGCGATGCTGGCGTAGCCGGTGAGCATCACGACGCGTGTGTTCGGGTCAAGTTCCATCAGCTTCTCGATCAGTACCAGCCCCGACTCACCGGGCATCTTCAGATCGACGACGGCGTACTCGGGAGCCAGTGCCTGGGCCTTCGCCAAGCCAGCCGCCACGTTCGTGGCAAGCGTCACGGCGAAGCCTCGCCGCTCGAGCGCTCGGGCCAGCACGCGGCGGAACGCCTCATCGTCGTCCACGAGCAGCAGGGTCGAGCGCTCGTCATCGGCTGGGTGGAGGGGTGTATCGGGCATGGTCGGTCATACTTTCAGACGGTTGAGTGGCAGCGTGACGCGCGTGCAGGCACCGCCCGGCGGATCATCGCGGTTGAACAGTTCGACCTGGCCACCGAAGCGCTCGATGGTCGCGTTGCTCAGGAAGAGACCGATGCCCAGGCCGAGAGGACGACCCCGGGGATCGTTCTTGGTGCTGAAGAACGCCGTGCCGAGCCGGTTCCTGTGGCTCTCGTCGATGCCCGGGCCACGGTCGAGGATCTCGATGCGACAGGCTTCGGCATCCCAGGTGGCAGCGCAACGCAGCGCCTCGGGGCAGCTCCCGTTGGCGTCAGCGGCGTTGTCGAGCAGATTCAGCAGCGCCTGCTCGAGCGTCCGCTCGGCGGCGATCTGCGGCGCTGGCTGCGGTCCGTCCAGGCGCATGTGGATCTGCGCATGCGGACGGATGATCTGCCAGTCATCGAGCAGGCGGTACAGGTAAGCGTCGAGCGGCAGCGAATGCAGGCTGTCATCGCGTCCTTGTCCGGTCGAGGCGAGGATCTGCGAGATCGTCTGCTTGCAGCGATCAACCTGCTCGCGCAGCAGCAGGATGTCCTCCTTCAGTCCGGCATCGTCGCCGTGGTTGAGTTCGATTTCTCGCAGCACCACAGCCATCGTCCCGAGCGGGGTCCCGAGTTGGTGCGCAGCGCCGGCGGCGAGCGTGCCGAGCGAGAGGATCTGTTCGTTGCGCAGGGCCTCCTCACGCGTGGCCGACAGTTCCCGCTCACGCGCCCTGAGGGCAGCAGCCATGCGTGTCACGAAGAAGGCGACGACGCCGACGCTGATCAGGAAGTTGAGCCACATGCCGAGCACATGGAGAGCGAAGCTGCTGCCGTGGGCTGCGTGTTCACCAGCGGCGCCCGTTGCGCGCGCGAGCAGTTCGTCGAAGCGAGCCAGGTCGCCCTGTGGTGGCGGCAACGGGAGTTTCCAGAACATCAGGAAGGTGTAGGCCAGGAGGGTGATGCCGGCCATTGCCCAGGCATGGCGTGCCGGCAGCAGCGCCGCAGCCAGGGTCGGTGGCAGCAGGAACAGCGAGATGAAGGGGTTGGCCGAACCACCGGCGAAGTAGAGCAGCAAGGTCAGGATGACGGCGTCGATCAGCAAGTGGGCGAAGACTTCTCTCTCGCTGACCGGGCGGCCCCGGTCGAGTCGCCATTGGGTAGCGAGATTTACGCCGGCGAGCAGGGTGATGACAGCTGCCATGGGAACGACATCGAGCGGGATTCTGAGCCAGGCTACCGCGAGGATCAGCACGATCACCTGTGTCAGGACCTCGATGCGGCGCAGGGCGACAAGACGCCGCAGGGGGTTCTCTGTCCCCGTCAACGAAGGCAATCCCACATTCTGAGCACTAGACAGCATCGAGAGACCGGCACCTGGCAGCGGGCGGAGCGGCGAATTCTACGCTGAGCAGCCGGCGGATGACTGTCGCTGCGGCAATCTGTCGCAGCACTACGCGGCAGAGGCTGCTGCCCGTCCGCATTGGCGTACGCGGTTTCGCCGCCGCTCAGAGCAGGGAAACGGGTTCGCCAGCCTGCGTCGAGATCAGATCCGACAGGGTCCGCAGCAGCTCGGAACCGCTGCGCGTATCGCGCCAGAAACCTTCCTGCCAGCGGTAGTGAAAACCGCCTGAACGGGCCGCGACCCAGATCTCCTGTGCTGCATCGTGGCGATTGACGACGATCCTGCTGCCATCGGGAAACTCGATCTGCAGAACGTGGTCGCCCATCCGCTCGAAATCGAGATCGACACCGCTTCTTTCGAGCGCGGTTTCGATCTGGGACAGGACGGCATCGGCGTGGGCGTTGAAATCGTGCTCTTCCATCTGTGCTACCATTGGCGACTTTTGCTCTGGCGCGTTATGTGGTCGATCCTTGTGCAGGTTTTACTGGCCCTCAGCTTGCTTGCCGGCTGTGGCAACCGCGGCGGATTGGTCCTGCCGCCGAAACCGCAGGCAGTGCCGGCGAGCCTGGTACCCGGTCCATCCTCTTCAGCGCCCGACTCCGACCGCAGCGTGGCTGGCGACCCGACACGCCAGGATTCTAGCACGGCTGCCAGCGAGACTGGCCGATGAGTGCCTTTGCCCGCAACGAAGGCATCCTGCATGCAGAAGAGGTTTCGCTTGCCGAGATCGCCGAACGCTTTGGCACACCGTGCTGGGTCTATTCGCGGCGGGCTCTTGAGGCGGCACTCGAAGAGTTCCAGAGCGAACTGATCGGCATCGAGTCGCTCGTCTGTTACGCAGTCAAAGCGAACTCGAACCTTGCCGTGCTCGACGTCCTTGCCCGGCGGGGCGCGGGTTTCGACATCGTTTCCGGCGGCGAACTCAAGCGTGTGCTCGCTGCCGGGGCCGATCCACGGAAGATCGTCTTCTCGGGAGTCGGCAAGACGGCTGCCGAGATGAGGCTGGCGCTGCGTGTCGGAATCGTCTGCTTCAACGTCGAGTCTGCTGCCGAAGTCGACCGCCTCGATACGGTCGCCGGCGAACTGGGCAAGGTCGCGCCGATCAGCCTGCGCGTCAATCCCGACGTCGATGCCCGGACGCACCCCTATGTTTCGACCGGGCTCAAGGAAAACAAGTTCGGCGTTGCTTACGAGGAGGCATTGCCACTGTACCGCCATGCGGCCAGCCTCGGCAATCTGCATGTCTGCGGCATCGACTGCCATATCGGCTCGCAGTTGCTGGATGCCGCGCCTTTCGTCGAAGCGCTCGACAAGATCCTCGCGTTGGTCGACCAACTCGCCGCCGAAGGCATTGCGCTCGAGCATATCGACCTCGGGGGCGGGCTCGGCATCCGCTATCGCGACGAGGCTCCGCCGGCCGTCAGCGACTATCTGCAGCCGATGCTGGCGAAGCTCCGGCAGCGACGCTTGCGCGTCCTTCTGGAGCCTGGGCGGCGCCTCGTCGGTAACGCAGGGGTTTTGCTGACTCGTGTCGAATACCTGAAACCCGGAGACGTCAAGAACTTTGCCATCGTTGACGCAGCGATGAACGATCTTGCACGGCCAGCGCTCTATGGCTCCTGGCACGAGATCGTTCCTGTCGTTCCACGTCGCGGTCGCGTCCGGCCCTGGGAGATCGTCGGTCCTGTCTGTGAGTCGGGTGACTTTCTTGGGCGTGGTCGCGAACTCGCCCTCGCCGCTGGCGATCTGCTTGCCGTCATGTCGGCTGGCGCGTACAGCATGTCGATGAGCTCGAATTACAATTCTCGCCCGCGGGCAGCGGAAGTGATGGTCGACGGCAGGCAGGCGCATCTGGTTCGTCGCCGCGAGACGATCGAAGAATTGTACGCGCTCGAAAAACGGATGCCCTGAGCTCAATCCTCCGCGCGCATGTCGTCGAGTGGCGGCTCCGGTTCGATCTGGGCGGGAACGTTTTCCTGGTAGAACACTTCCTGTGCCGGCCCCTTGCCGCTTTCGGGAGTTGGTACGGATACGATACCTTCCGGCATGGGCAGGAAGGACTCGGGCGTGTTGCTCAGAGCCCTGGCCATGTAGCCGATCCACGCTGGCAGGGCCGCGGTGCCGCCGGTTTCGCCTTTGCCGAGATTGCGTGGCTGATCGAAGCCGATCCACGAGCAGGCGACGACCGTCTGCTGATAGCCGCAGAACCACGCGTCCACGTGGTCGTTGGTGGTGCCCGTCTTGCCCGCCAGATCCCTGCGCTTCAACGTCGCCGAGGCGCGCGCGGCGGTGCCATAGATCGTCACGTCACGCAGCATGCTGTCCATCAGGTAAGCATTGCGTGGATCGATTGCCCGCAGGTTTTCGTCGCCGGCGGCGATCGGCTCGGCGCGTGCCAGCACATGCTTCTTGTCGTCAAGAATCTCCCGCACGACGTAGGGCCGGACCCGGTAGCCGCCGTTGGCGAAGACGGCGTAGGCGGTGACCATTTCCCATGGCGTCACCGAACCGGCACCCAGCGCCATCGTCAGGTACGGCGGGTGCTTCTTGGCGTCGAAGCCGAAACGGGTGACGTGGTCCTGAATGTAGCGTACGCCACTGGCCTGCAGCAGGCGGATCGAGACCATGTTCTTCGACTTGGCCAGTGCCGTGCGCAGGCGCATGGGGCCTTCATAGCGGCCGTCGTAGTTTTTCGGCTCCCACGCCTGGCTGCCGGTTACCGTCGCCGGAAAGCTGATCGGCTCATCATTGACGATCGAGGCGGGGGTAAAGCCGCGCTCCAGCGCACCAGAGTAGATGAAGGGCTTGAAGCTCGAACCGGGCTGCCGCCACGCCTGCGTCACGTGGTTGAACTTGTTGCGCTGGAAGTCGAAACCGCCAACCAGCGCCCGGATGGCTCCATCCTGCGGGTCGGCTGCCAGGAAAGCGCCCTCGACTTCCGGCAACTGGACGATTCGCCAGTTGCCCTTGTCGTCGGTCTGTACGCGAATGATCGCGCCGCGGCGCAGGCGCTTGTTGGGCGGTGCCTGATCGTCCATCATCCGTGCCGCGAACTTGAGTCCGTCACCGCTGATGCTGATCACGTCGCCGCCGCGACGGTACGCCCGGATCTTCTTGGCATCGGCCTGCAGGACAATTGCCGGTTGCAGATCCTCGGCTTCCTGGTAGTCGAGAAGCAGTTCGTCGAGGGTCTCATCGGTGTCGGACTTGATTCCGGCAAGGTCTACGTAGGCTTCGGCGCCGCGATATCCGTGTCGGCGATCGTAGTCGAGAAGGCCCTTGCGCAGACTCGCATAGGCGGCTTCCTGATCATCCTTGCGGATGGTCGTGTAGACACGGAGTCCGCGCGTGTAGACGTCGTCGGGAAACCTTTCGGCGGCGATCTGGCGTGCCATTTCGGTGACGAACTCGGCGTGGATCGGCGTTGCATTGCTCTCTCGCCGGATCACGAGAGCCTGCGCCAGCGCGGTGTCGTGTTGCGCGTCGCTGATCAGCCCGAGTTCGTGCATCCGGCGCAGGACGTACTCCTGGCGGATGCGTGCCCGCCTCGGATTGACTACCGGGTTGTAGGCGGAGGGCGCCTTCGGAAGCCCGGCCAGCATCGCTGCCTCGGCAAGCGTCAGTTCTTCCAACGGCTTGCCGAAATAGATGTGCGCCGCGGCAGCAAAGCCGTAGGCGCGCTGACCAAGGAAAATCTGGTTGATGTAGAGCTCGAAGATCTGGTCCTTGCTGAGGTTGCTCTCGATCTTGAACGACAGCAGCGCTTCGTAGAGCTTGCGCGTATAGGTCTTCTCGGACGAAAGGAAGAAATTGCGCGCGACCTGCTGGGTGATCGTCGAGGCGCCCTGGCGTTTGCCCCCGCCCACCAGATTCGCGTGCAGTGCGCGCAGCACGCCAAGGGTATCGACTCCCCGGTGCTGATAGAAGCGCTCGTCCTCGGCCGCGAGTATCGCCTGTTTGAGAACATCGGGAACGTCCTGGATGCTGACGACCGCACGCCGCTCCTCACCGAACTCGCCAAGCAGATGACCGTCGGCGGTGAATACCCGCAAGGGGATTTTCGGTCGATAGTCGGTCAGAATCTCGAGCGACGGCAGATTCGGGTAAGCGAGGCTCAAGACGACGATCACCATGGCGATGGCGATTGCGGCAAGTCCGAGAACGACGGCGAGGGGATACAGCAGCCAGCGGAGAGCGGTAGGCAAGAGAACGTCCGGCAGAGTCAGAGTTTTTCCAGAGACCGCCATTATATTGGAAGGCAGGCTCGGCGAGGCCGCAGCCGTGCGTTCGCCCCTTCCGACCCGCCGCCAGCCCGCGGCTGTCGCGCGGAACATACACTGCACTGCCGGTGCGCTGCCGGTGGCGGGGCCAGCAGCGCACCGCGTCTGCAGGCTCATCGCGGCCGTGCGTCGCTCAGCGGCAGCCGGAACGAGGCCGGAGAAATTGCTTTACACTCTGGAGTGTTGTTGTTAGCATCTAAAGTAGAATATCTATAAGTACGCTAACTGCAAATTATTCAAAGGTTTTTTGGGCAAGGGGTAGCGCTTTGCAGCTTGATCTTTCGATCTTCAATCCGAAAGCTCGCTCGCTGATCGGACTGGATATCAGTTCGTCATCGGTGAAGATGGTCGAGCTGGCGAGTGACGGCAAGGGGGGATACCGCGTCGAGCGTTACGCGATCGAGATCCTGCCGCGGGATGTGGTGTCCGACGGAAACATTGTCAACCTCGAGGCTGCTGCCGAGTCGGTTCGGCGCGCGTGGAAGAAGCTGGCGACGTCGACGAGGCAGGTGGCGATCGCGCTGCCTGCTTCACATGTCATCACCAAGAAGATCATCGTTGCCGCCGGCCAGCGCGAAGCGGAACTCGAACTGCTGGTCGAGTCCGAGGCGAACCAGTACATCCCCTTTGCACTGGACGAGGTCAACCTCGACTTCCAGGTGATCGGCCCGGCACCGTCTTCGCCGGACGAGATCGAGGTGCTGATCGCCGCGTCGCGCAAGGAGAAGGTCGAAGACCGCGTCGCCGTTGCCGAATCGGCCGGGCTGAAGCCACTCGTTCTCGACGTCGAATCGTACGCCGTCCTGGCCGCCTTTCAGTTGGTCGAGGCAACGCTTCCGGACGCTGGCAAGGGGCAGATCATCGCCCTCGTCGATGTCGGCGCGAACGTCATGAACCTGACCGTGCTGCGCAACGACCAGCAGATCTATGCCCGCGAGCAGGCTTTCGGCGGCAATCAGCTGACACAGGACATCGCGCGTCTGTTCAACATGACTTTCGAGGAGGCGGAAGCCGAAAAGCGGCGCAACAGTCTGCCGGAGAAGTACGAGACCGAACTCCTGCGGCCATTCCTCGAAGGACTCGCGCTTGAATTGTCGCGCGCGCTGCAGTTCTTCTTCACTTCCACACAGTTCAATCAGGTCAACCATATCGTCCTCGCGGGTGGCTGTGCAGTCATTCAGGGTATCGACCAGGTGGTTGCATCGCGAACACAGATCAACACCGTCATCGCCAATCCGTTTGCCGGCATGGTTCTGTCCGACCGTATCCGCGAGAAGAACCTGCTGGCCGACGCATCGTCCCTGATGGTGGCTTGCGGTCTGGCGCTGCGGAGATTCGACGAATGATGCGCATCAATCTCCTGCCCCACAGGGAGGAAAAGCGCCGCGCGCGGCGCCAGCAGTTCTTCGCGCTGCTCGGACTGGTGACTATCCTCTCGCTGTTGATCGTCGTTCTTGTCTACTCGATCATTGCCGGCTACATCTCCAGTCAGGAGGCCAAGAACGACTTTCTGAAAAAGGAGATAGCCGTTCTCGACAAGGAGATCGACCAGATCAAGCGGCTCAAGCAACAGACCGAGGCGCTGCTCAAACGCAAGGAAACCATCGAGGCGCTGCAGCGTGACCGGGCTGAAGCCGTGCGTTTGCTGACCGAGCTGGCGAAGCAGATGCCCGAAGGGGTCTACCTGAAGTCGCTGAAGCAGGAGGGGCAGCGCCTTCAGATGGTCGGTTTTGCCCAGTCCAGCGCACGTGTGTCGACGCTGATGCGAAACATCGAAGCTTCTCCCTGGCTCGAGAAGCCGGAACTCGTGGAAATCAAGGCGGTAACCATCGACAAGCGACGCTTCAACGAGTTTGGCATGAACGCGTCGCTGAAGCGGACGCCGGTCGAGCAAAAGGGAGCGAAGTGATGCCGAAGTCTCTTGCGAGCATTGATTTCAGGCGGATCATCGCTGACTTCGAGAACCTGAATCCGCGCGATGTCGGCGCTTGGCCGGTCGCGCCGCGCGCCACCGGCCTCGTCGTACTCTGCCTGTTGATCCTGTTGGCCGGCTGGTGGTTCTACTGGGATGCACAACTGATTTCTCTGCGTGAGAAGCAGGAGGCCGAATTGCGGCTGCGTGACGAGTACGTCAGCAAGAAGGCGCAAGCGGTGAACCTCGATCTCTACGTGCAGCGGCTGAGCGACATCGACCTCGCCTTCGGTGCGCTCCTGAAGCAGTTGCCCAACAAGTCCGAGGTCGAGTCGCTTCTGGTGGAGATCAACCAGGCCGGCATGGGAAGAGGGCTGCAGTTTGATCTCTTCAAGCCGGGGCCAGAGCAGGTCAGGGATTTCTATGCGGAGCTGCCGATAACCGTTCGCCTGACCGGCACCTACCATGATTTCGGTGCGTTCGCCGGTGACATCGGCAAGTTGTCCCGCATCGTTACCCTGAACAATATCTCGATCTCCACCAATCAGCAGAGCAAGGATGGAAGTCTGGTGATGGACGCGACGACGAAGACCTTCCGCTATCTCGATGAAGAGGAACTGGCGGCAAACCGGAAGAAGGCGGCCGAGGCGGCGAAGGGCGGCAAATGATGCGCATTCTGCCTTGGTTGCTCTTGACATCCCTCGTCGCTGTCGGTTGTGCCGACAATGATCAGGAGGAACTGCGCGAGTGGATGAAGACGGCGGCTGCCGGTGCCAAGCCGAACATTCCGCCGTTGCCGGTTGTGCAACCCTATGAAGCGGTTCCGTATGAGGTTGGCAACCTGACGGATCCATTCACCGCCGCCAAGATGGGGCCAGCCGACAAGAAGAGCGGCGGCGGCTTTCGGCCCGACCTCGAAAGGCCGAAGGAGCCACTGGAACTCTACCCTCTCGAGTCACTCAAGTACGTTGGCGTGATCACGAGGAACAGGGCGTCCTTCGCCATCGTGCAAGTTGAAGCGGCACTGCATCAGGTGAAGATCGGTAACTACATGGGTCAGAACTTTGGCGTGGTCGTCGGAATAACCGAGTCAGAAATAACGCTGCGGGAACTCGTTCAGGATTCAGCCGGTGACTGGGTCGAGCGGACGAGCACCTTGATGTTGCAGGAAAAGGGAGCAAGGTAGATGAAACGGATCAAACATTGGCTGCCCGGTCTGCTGGGCACTTTGTGGCTGCTCGTCGGCACCGCTGCTGCCCAGGAAGCCGGACCAAACGCCATCGAGTCGATGAACGTGATACAGCAGGGCCCGGTGGTCAACGTCAAGCTGACCTTCAAGGAGCCGCTGCAGGCGCTCCCGCCGGCCTTCAGCGTTGCCAAACCGGCTCGCATTGCTCTCGATTTCCCGAATACCGTCAATGCTCTCGGAAAGTCGAGCCAGACCTTCAACGAAGGCGATCTGAAGAGCGCCAACATCGTCCAGGCCGAGGGACGGACCCGTGTCGTCCTCAACCTCAACCGGGCGATGTCCTACGAAGCGAGCATTGACGGCAAGAGCCTCCTCCTGGCGATGATCCCGGCTGCGGCGCCGGACAGTACGCAGGCGGTCGAGCATTTCGCCAAGGCAAGCGCCAGCGATGTCGGCAACAGCATCCGAGCCGTCGTTTTCCGCCGCGGCAAGGATGGCGAGGGGCGAATTACGGTGGACCTCACCGATCCCAACGCCAGCATCGACATCCGGCACGAAGGCAAGAATCTGGTGGTCGATTTCGTTCGCGTCAATGTGCCGCCAACGCTGCGCAAGAAGCTCGATGTCACCGATTTTGCCACCCCCGTGCTGTCGGTGAACACGATCCAGAAGGGCGCTGACACGCGCATGACGATCACCCCGCGCGGACTCTGGGAGCACAACGCCTATCAGAGCGACACGCAGTTCGTCATCGAAGTGAAACCGATCATCGAGGATCCGAACAAGCTGGTGCAGGGCTCGCGCGGCGGCTACCGCGGCGAGAAGCTGTCGCTGAATTTCCAGAATGTCGATGTTCGGCGCTTGTTGCAGGTGATCGGCGAGTTCACCGGCATGAACATGGTGATCAGCGATTCCGTCGGCGGTTCGATCACCCTGATCCTCAAGGATGTACCCTGGGATCAGGCGCTGGACATCATCATGCAGCAGAAGGGTCTCGACATGCGCAAGAACGGCAACGTGATCCTGATTGCGCCGCGCGAGGAGATCGCGACCAAGGAGAAGCTCGAGTTCGAGTCACAGGCGCAGATCGGCGATCTCGAGCCGTTGCAGACCGAGAGCTTCCAGATGAACTACATCAAGGCGGAAGCACTCCAGAAGCTGCTGATCGATCCCAAGCAGACGCTGCTGTCCAAGCGTGGCAGTGCGCTGCTCGACGAGCGCTCGAACATGATGTTCGTCAAGGACACCCCCGGCCGACTGGCCGAAGTGCGGGCCATGATCGCCAAGGTTGACGTGGCGACAAGACAGGTCATGATCGAGGCGCGCATCGTCGAGGCAGGCGACAGCTTCGCCAAGAACCTCGGGATTCGGCTGAACTTCAGTCAGGTCTTCCCGGACGGGGCGGTGAGGATCGGTGGCGATTCGACGGCGATCAGAGGTAACCTGGATTCCAACGTTGCGGTCAATCTGCCTGCGACGCCGCGCTCCGGAACCGCGGGTACCTTTTCATTCCTTCTCTTCAACAACGCTCTGACCCAGTTCCTCGCCACCGAAATATCGGCCCTCGAATCGGATGGTCGTGGCAGGGTCATCTCGAGCCCGCGAGTGATGACCGCCAACGGCGTCGAGGCGATCATCGAACAGGGCCAGGAGATCCCCTATCAGCAGGCGACGAGTTCCGGTGCTACCAGCGTTTCCTTCCGCAAGGCGGTCCTGTCGCTGAAGGTCAAGCCGCTGATCACGCCGGACGGGAAGATTGCAATGGAACTGGACGTCAACAAGGACACTCCCAACACCCGCCTGTCAACAGGTGCCGGCGTGGCGATCGACACCAAGCACGTGAAGACCGAGGTGCTGGTCGAGAATGGCGGAACGGTCGTCATCGGCGGCATCTTTGAGCAGGTGACGCGCAACAACGTGCAGCGCATACCCTTCCTCGGCGACCTGCCTTACATCGGCTTCCTGTTCAAGAACCGCGAGATCATCGATGACAAGACCGAACTGCTGGTCTTCATCACTCCGAAAATCATCACCGAACACCTGTCGTTGCGCTGATCGCCGTTCAGGAAAGGAAGAGGCCGGCGTCAGTCGGCCTTTTTCCTGAGCGGGCAAGCGTTGCGAGCTGCGATAGAATAGTCCGGTGAGAATCCAGGACGAACCGCGCAACGTCTATCTCGTCGGCCTGATGGGAGCCGGCAAGACAACTGTCGGCAAGGCTCTGGCCAGGCATCTGGGCTACCGCTTTCTCGACTCGGACCATGAGGTCGAGGTGCGCACCGGAGTCAGTCTGGCAACCATTTTCGAGATCGAAGGAGAGGATGGATTCCGCAAGCGCGAAGGGCAGGTCATCGCCGAGCTTGCCGACCTCAAGCGCCATGTCGTTGCCACCGGCGGCGGCTCCGTGCTGCGACCCGAAAACCGGCTGGTGCTGCGCGCCAGCGGCACCGTCGTCTATCTCGACGTGCCTCTGAACACGCTCTACGAACGCACGCGACACGACCGCAAGCGGCCGTTGCTGCAGGTCAAGGATCCGCGCCAAAAGCTGCGCGACTTGCTTGCGGAGCGTGACCCGCTCTATCGCGAGGTGGCGGACCTGACCGTCTCCGGCAGTCACATCACTGCGCAGGCGATACTGAATCTGCTGATCAAGGAGCAGGGTGAATCATGGAAACGCTGACGCTTGCGCTGGGAGATCGTGCCTACCCGATCCACGTCGGTCGCTCGCTGCTCGAACGAGCGGAACTGCTGCTGCCCTCGCTGCGCCAGAACAAGGTGGCGATCGTCAGCAACACCACGGTGGCGCCGCTTTATCTGCGAAAACTGGCAGATCCGCTGCTGCAGGCCGGCGTCGAGGTGCTCGAGATCGTCCTGCCTGATGGCGAGGAGTTCAAGGACTGGCGAACCCTCAACTCGATCTTCGACGCGCTCATCGCCGGTCGCTGCGAACGTTCGACGACACTGATCGCTCTCGGTGGCGGCGTCGTCGGCGACATCGGCGGCTTTGCCGCTGCCTGCTTCCAGCGCGGCATGCCCTTCGTCCAGGTGCCGACGACCTTGCTGGCTCAGGTCGACTCATCCGTTGGCGGCAAGACGGCGATCAATCACCCGCTCGGGAAGAACATGATTGGCGCCTTTTACCAGCCGAGACTGGTGCTGGCCGATACCGAAGCGCTGACGACACTGTGTGACCGCCAGTTGCGCGCCGGTCTGGCGGAGGTGATCAAGTATGGACTGATCAGGGATCTGCCGTTTCTCGAATGGCTCGAGCGCAACCTCGAGCGGCTGCTCGCGCGCGAGCCGGCAGCCCTTGCCGAGGCGGTGTGTCGATCCTGTCGCAACAAGGCCGAGGTGGTGGCAGCCGATGAGCGCGAAGCGGGGGAGCGGGCCCTGCTCAACCTCGGTCACACCTTTGGGCATGCGATCGAGGCCGGCGTCGGCTACGGTGAGTGGTTGCACGGCGAAGCGGTCGCCGCGGGGACGATGATGGCAGTGCAACTGTCACATCAGATTGGCTGGATCGAGCGGCCGGACCTGATTCGCGTCGAGCGCCTCCTGCAGCGCGCTGGTTTGCCGGTGGCTGGGCCGATGCTGAACGTCGAGCGCTACCTCGAACTGATGCAGCACGACAAGAAGGTGCAGGATGGCAGGTTGCGGCTGGTCCTTCTGCAGCAGATCGGGCGGGCCGTGCTGACGGATCAGGCGCCGCTGGCGCAGGTGCGCAAGGCGATTGCCGAACGTACGACACATGCCTGAACTGGCGCCTTACGCGGTCAGCGCGGCCAACTCGCGTGGCCGTCGGCATGCGGACGCCGAGCCGGTTCAACGCACCGAATTCCAGCGCGACCGCGATCGCATCGTACATTCGACCGCGTTCCGGCGGCTCGAATACAAGACGCAGGTGTTCGTCAACCACGAGGGCGACCTTTTTCGTACCCGCCTGACCCACAGTCTTGAGGTGGCACAGATCGCCCGCGGTATCGCCCGCGCGCTGCGCCTCAACGAAGACCTGGTGGAAGCGATATCCCTGGCACACGACCTCGGTCACACGCCGTTTGGCCATGCCGGGCAGGAGGCCCTCAACGAATGCATGCGGGAGCACGGGGGCTTTGAACACAATCTGCAGAGCCTGCGTACCGTCGACGTGCTCGAGGAGCGGTACGCCGCCTTCGACGGCCTCAACCTTTGTTTCGAGACGCGTGAGGGGATCGTCAAGCACTGTTCGCTGGACAACGCTCGCCTTCTCGGCGATCTCGGAGAGCGCTTCCTCAGTCGCACGCAGCCGTCGCTAGAGGCGCAGATCTGCAACCTGGCCGACGAAATCGCCTACAACAACCACGACGTCGATGACGGGCTGCGCGCCGGGCTGATCACACTTGAGCAACTGGCGGCGGTGCCGCTCTTTGCCGAGCATGCTGCCGATGTACGCCGGCACTTTCCGGGGCTCGTCGGGCGCCGCCTGATCCATGAGACGATCCGGCGAATGATCAATGCCCTCGTCTGCGACCTGATCGCAACCACCACCAGAAATATCGCCAGGCATCAGCCGGAGGACATCGCGGCGGTGCGGCGAGCGCCAGCGCTGGTCGCTTTTTCTGCAAGCCTGGGTGAAGCGCAGCGGAACATGAAGCGCTTCCTGCGCACACAACTGTACGAGCACTATCAAGTCCGCCGCATGGCCAGCAAGGCGCGGCGAATCGTCAGCGATCTCTTCGCGGCCTTCACCTCCGATATCCGCCTGCTGCCGCCGCAATACCAAGCGCCGGCAGATGCTGACCGGGTACGCAGGGTCGCCGACTACATTGCCGGGATGACCGATCGCTACGCGATCCGCGAGCACCGGCGGCTGTTCACCGTCGGCGAGGGCTGACCGCAGCCGGGCGTCGTCGAAACGCAGCCGGTTGCGGTGACGCCGCTCAGGGTGCTGGCCAGTCCTTGATGTAGGCCTTCAGTAGCTTGTTCTCCATGTTCCGCTCCTCGAGCACCGCCTTGGCGACGTCGTGAAAGGAAACGATGCCAACGATCGTGTCTTCCTCCATCACCGGCACATAGCGTGTGTGCGTATCCACCATCATGCGCCGCAGTTCGTCGACGTCCATGTCGGGATGTGCCGTTGGTGGGTTCTGGTCCATCGCCTCGACGACGAGGATCTCGGCGATCGGCGGCGTCGGGCCGACACGACGTTCGGTCTGACGCTTGGCCAGGATCAGGAGCACTTCGCGGAAGGTCAGCATCCCTGCCAGCTTGCCGCCTTCCATTACGATCACCGAGCCGATGTCGTTGTCAGCCATCATGATAACTGCTTCGGACAGCGGCGAGTCCGGATGCACGGCAAAAAGAGCGGAATCCTTGACCTGCAGAACTTCTTTTACCTCCATGATACCCCCTCGATAAAGGATGGCTGGTTGCGGCGCCAATTCATGATTCGCCTCGATTTTAGCAGATGTCAAACGACATCCGGAAATGCGGCGAGCGCTGCCGTGCGCGAGGCCGCTTGCTGCAAGTCGATGCGCGTAGCGGGGTCGGTTGAACGGCGGCGGCCCTGCGGATACGCGTGTAGGACAGCCCGGCAGGCTGCTCGGCCGAGCCTGGGAGCAACCACTTCAGAAGAAACGCCCGCTGCCGCGGGCGTTGCTCCTGTCAGCCACTGATCCGGACGACGGTGGCTCAGCTTTTCAGCGACGCCAGCACTTCATCGAGCATCTTCTTCGCATCGCCGAACAGCATGCGGTTGTTCTCCTTGTAGAAGAGCGGGTTGTCGACGCCGGCATAGCCCGAGGCCATGCTGCGCTTCATGACGATCGACGTCTTGGCCTTCCAGACCTCGAGCACCGGCATGCCGGCGATCGGGCTGTTCGGGTCGTCCTGCGCCCCCGGGTTGACGATGTCGTTCGCGCCGATGATCATCGCCACGTCAGTCTGCGGAAAATCGTCGTTGAGCTCGTCCATTTCCTGAACGATGTCATAGGGCACCTTGGCCTCCGCCAGCAACACGTTCATGTGCCCCGGCATACGCCCCGCCACGGGGTGAATGCCGAAACGGACGTTGATGCCCTTCTCGCGCAGCAGCTTCGTGATTTCGTAGACGGTGTGCTGTGCCTGCGCCACCGCCATCCCGTAGCCGGGAACGATGATCACGTTCTTGGCCTCGCGCAGGAGTTCGGCCGTATCGGGTGCGCTGATCGCAACCACTTCACCGGCCGGTTGCGCTCCGGCTGCCGCCGGCGTACCGCCGGTCGTGCCGAAGCCACCGGCGATGACGCTGATGAAGTGACGGTTCATTGCCGCGCACATGATGTAGGACAGGATCGCACCGCTCGAACCGACCAGCGCTCCGGTGACGATCAGCAGGTCGTTGGAGAGCATGAAACCGGTGGCCGCCGCCGCCCATCCCGAGTAGCTGTTGAGCATCGAGACGACGACCGGCATGTCGGCGCCGCCGATCGCCATCACCATGTGGATGCCGAAGAGCAGAGCGATGACGGTCATCACCACCAGCGGCAGCATGCCATCGCTCACCGAGTGGGCGTTGATGAACTCGCGTCCGAACCAGATCACCACCAGCAGTCCGGCCAGGTTGATCCAGTGACGCGCCGGCAGCAGCATCGGGTTGCCCGAAATCTTGCCGGACAGCTTGCCGAAGGCGATAACCGAGCCGGAGAAGGTGACGGCGCCGATCAGGATGCCGACGTAGATCTCGATCTCGTGGATGGTCTTCTCGGCGCCACTCATCTCCGCCGAAGCCGCCGGGTCGATGTAGTTGGCGAAACCGACCAGCATCGCTGCCAGGCCGACCAGGCTGTGCATCAGCGCCACCAGTTCCGGCATCTGCGTCATCTGCACCGTGCGTGCCGCATAGACGCCGATGCTGGCGCCGACCACCATGGCGGCGATGATCCAGGCGTAGCCAGCACCACCGACGCGTGGACCGAAGACCGTCGCCAGAACGGCGATGGTCATGCCGATGATGCCGTAGAGATTGCCGCGGCGAGACGTCTCGGGGTGACTCAGGCCGCCGAGACAAAGGATGAAGAGGATGGTTGCACCGAGATAGGAAACGGTTGCCAGACTTTCGGACATGATCATCGTCTCCTATTTCCGGAACATCGCCAGCATGCGCTGGGTCACGGCGAAGCCGCCGAACATGTTGATCGTTGCCAGAACGATGGCGGCGACCGCGAGCCAGCGAATCCAGGCCTCGGGACGCGCGACCCCCTCTGCCAGTGGCGGTGCGATCTGTACCAGGGCACCAATCGCGATGATGCTGCTGATCGCGTTGGTGACGCTCATCAGCGGCGTGTGCAGGGCGGGCGTGACGTTCCAGACGACCATGTAGCCGACGAAGCAGGCGAGGACGAATACCGTGAAGTGGCCGAGGAAGGCGGCGGGCGCGCCCGCACCGATGCCCCAGAAGATCAGTGCGCCGGCAGCGAAGAGCAGGCCGACAGCGGTGCTCGAGGCCGCCGCTCCGCCCTTGCCATGACCATGTGACTTGGCGGCGGGCTTGACGGCGGCGGCAGCAGGTGCTGCTGCCGGAGCCATGGACAGCGTCGGTGCCGGCGGTGGCCAGGTGATCTTGCCCTCCTTGACGACCGTCGTGCCGCGGATGACTTCATCATCCATGTTGACGTCGATCACGCCGTCCTTGCTCTTGCACAGTTCCTCGCTCAGGCGAAAGAGGTTGGTGGCGTAGAGGGTGCTCGACTGCTTCGACAGGCGACTCGGCAGGTCGGAGTAACCGATGATCGTCACACCGTGCCTGACGACGACCTGGCCCGGCTCGGTGAGTTCGCAGTTGCCGCCCTGTTCGGCCGCCATGTCGACGATGATGCTGCCGGGTTTCATCGACTGCACCATCTCGGCAGTGATCAGCCGCGGCGCCGGCTTGCCAGGGATCAGCGCCGTCGTGATGATGATGTCCACCTCCCTCGCCTGTTTGGCGAAGGTCTCACGCTGCGCCTTCTGGAAGCCTTCGCTCATCACCTTGGCGTAGCCGCCGACCCCGGAGCCTTCTTCCTGATAATCGACGGCAACGAACTCGCCGCCCATCGACTTGACCTGATCCGCGACTTCCGGACGCGTGTCGTTGGCGCGAACGATCGCCCCCAGCCCGGAGGCGGCACCGATCGCCGCCAGTCCGGCGACGCCGGCACCGATGACGAAGACCTTGGCGGGTGGCACCTTGCCGGCGGCAGTGATCTGGCCGGTAAAGAAACGGCCGAAATGATGGGCGGCCTCGATCACCGCGCGGTAACCGGCGATGTTTGCCATTGAACTCAGTGCATCGAGCTTCTGCGCCCGCGAAATGCGCGGCACACTGTCCATCGCCAGCACCGTTGCCTTGCGTGCCGCCAGTTGCTGCAGCAGTTCCGGATTCTGCGCCGGCCAGATGAAGCTGACCAGCGTGCCACCCTCACGCAGCAGGCCGACCTCTTCGCTCGAGGGGCCGCGGACCTTGAAGACGATGTCCGAAGACGACCAGAGACTGGCCGCGTCGGTGACGATTTCGGCACCGGCAGCGCGGTAGACGTCGTCGGAAATGTTCGCCAGATCGCCGGCGCCGGATTCGACGGCAACGCTAAACCCCAGCTTGATCAGCTTCTCGACGACTTCGGGTACGGTTGCGACCCGCTTTTCCCCGGGTGCCGTTTCCTTCGGCACCCCGATTTTCATTGGCATTCAGTCCTCCATTACTCGTTTTTTGAGTCCTCGTGTTCAACAAGACCACTCCGTAGGTTGCCCGGACGGCCTTCCCAGAAAAGCGACACCTTCCTCGTCGAGAAGTGCAGTGGCTCGACACCTCATCCTGTTCCTGCTGGTGGCTGACAGCCCCCGGCCGTCGCACGCGCAGCGACCGGCCATTGGCCCAACCATGCGAGCTTACCACAAGCGTAAACCGGAATTTACCATGTCCCAAGCGCGTAACGCCTGACAGGCGCGTTCAGCCGTGGGGCGGGATCATCGCCAGACGGAGCAGGGCCCGGATCGCTCTGCGGCGTGCCGCGTCCAGATCCAACGATCTGGCCGACGACAGCTCGGGCGCAGCAGCGCAGCCCGTCACCGAAGGTCCGGAGTTCGAAGTTCGCCCGCCGGGGAGCGAGGGACCGGTCAGCCTGCTCGGGCGAAGGACGGGTGTGCCGGCGCCGGCCGACGAAGTGTACGGCACGGATTTTGCTTTTCCTCTTGTCTGTCCGCCTGAATCTCGCTGATCGTCGCAACCGTAGCTGCAGGCGCCCCGTCCCGGTGCAGACCAGATGCCTTTGCGCACCCTGTTGGTGCGGTGCAGCATCTTGTCTCGGCGGGGCATTCCGGGTATAGTCGCGGGTCGCGCGGCGCGGCCCGCGCGGCCGCGTCGTACCCGAGATGACGGCCTTTCCGAGAACGGTCGTTCAAGTACCGTCTAAGTTTTGTGAGGATTCGAGAGTGATGGATTCCGCCATACCAGAAGGGCAGGGCCTCTACGACCCGGCCAACGAGCACGACGCATGTGGCGTCGGTTTCGTCGCGCAGATCCGGGGCAAGAAGAGTCACTCGATCGTCGAGCAGGGGCTGTTGATCCTGAAGAACCTCGATCACCGCGGCGCGGTCGGCGCCGATCCCCTGATGGGTGACGGCGCCGGGATCCTGATCCAGCTTCCCGATGATTTCTTTCGTGCCGAGATGGCGCGCCAGGGCGTCGAGTTGCCACCGGCCGGCGACTATGGCGTGGGTATGGTGTTCCTGCCGCAGGAGTCGGCGTCGCGCCTGGCATGCCAAGAGGAAATCGAGCGCGCCATTCGCTCGGAGCATCAGGTGGTGCTCGGCTGGCGCGATGTGCCGGTCGATCGATCGATGGCGATGTCGCCGACAGTGCGTGCGCGCGAGCCGGTGATCCGCCAGGTCTTCGTCGGCCGTGGGGCGGATGTGATGGTCACCGATGCCCTGGAGCGCAAGCTGTACGTCATCCGCCGCCGGGCGGCAAACGCGATCGGCGCGCTCGGACTCAAGCATGGCAAGGAGTTCTACCAGCCGTCGATGTCGGCGCGGACGATCGTCTACAAGGGCCTGCTGCTGGCTGATCAGGTTGGCGAGTACTATGCCGACCTCCGGGACCCGCGTTGCGTTTCGGCGATGGCGCTGGTCCACCAGCGCTTCTCGACCAATACCTTCCCGACGTGGAAGCTGGCGCATCCCTTCCGGATGATTGCACACAACGGCGAGATCAACACGCTGCGCGGCAATTACAATTGGATGCGCGCGCGCGAGAAGGGGACATCGTCGCCCTTGCTGGCCGGCGACCTCGAGAAGATCTGGCCACTGATCTACCCTGGACAGTCCGACTCGGCATCGTTCGACAACGCGCTGGAATTGCTGGTGATGGGCGGCTACTCGCTGGCGCATGCGATGATGATGCTGATTCCCGAGGCGTGGGAATCGCACACGTTGATGGACGAGAAGCGCAGCGCGTTCTACAAGTACCACGCGGCGATGATCGAGCCGTGGGACGGACCGGCGGCGGTCGCTTTCACCGATGGTCGCCAGATCGGCGCCACGCTCGACCGCAACGGCCTGCGTCCGGCCCGCTACCTGGTCACCGACGACGACCTCGTGGTGATGGCGTCGGAAGCGGGCGTGCTGCCGATTCCCGAGGAGCGGATCGTCAAGAAATGGCGCCTGCAGCCGGGCAAGATGTTCCTCATCGATCTCGAGGAGGGACGGATCATCGATGATGCCGAGCTGAAGGACACCCTCGCTCGTGCCCGACCGTACCAGGACTGGCTCGGCCGGATCAACATCAAGCTCGACGAACTGCCAGCGCCGCACAATCCCCCGGCAAGCGCCTATCCGGCGTCGCTGCTCGATCGTCAGCAGGCCTTCGGCTGCACCCAGGAGGACATCAAGTTCATTCTCGAACCAATGGCCGGTTCGGGTGAGGAAGCGACCGGCTCGATGGGCAACGATTCACCGCTGGCCGTCCTGTCGAATCGCAGCAAACCGCTGTTCAACTACTTCCGGCAGCTCTTCGCACAGGTGACCAATCCACCGATCGATCCGATCCGCGAACAACTGGTGATGTCCCTGGTTTCCTTCATCGGCCCGAAGCCGAACCTGCTCGGCATCAACGAGATCAATCCACCCTACCGGCTCGAGGTGTCGCAACCGGTGCTCGATTTCGACCACATGGCCAAATTGCGGCGGATTGCCACCTACACCGACAACAAGTTCCACTCGGCCGAGCTCGACATCTGCTATCCGCTGGCCTGGGGTCGGCAGGGCGTCGAAGCCCGCCTCGCGTCGCTGTGCGCCGAGGCCGAAGACCATGTGCACAAGGGTTCCAGCATCCTCATCGTTTCCGATCGCCGGCTCGATGCCGAGCATGTCGCCATTCCGGCCCTGCTCGCCACATCGGCGGTGCATCAGCATCTGGTGAGCAAGGGGCTGCGGACGCGGGTCGGGCTCGTCGTCGAGACCGGCGCGGCGCGCGAGACGCACCATTTCGCGGTCCTCGCCGGCTACGGCGCCGAGGCGGTGCACCCCTATCTGACGCTGGAAACGCTGCAGAGCATGGTGGGCAACGATCCCGAGAAGGGCGACAAGGCGATCAGGCACTTCATCAAGGGTGTTGGCAAGGGCCTGCTGAAGGTCATGTCCAAGATGGGCATCTCGACCTACATGTCCTACACCGGCGCGCAGATTTTCGAAGCGGTCGGTCTGCAGAAGAAGATGGTGGACAAGTACTTCACCGGCACGTCGACGCAGGTCGAAGGCATCGACGTCTTCGACGTCATGGAGGAGGCGATCCGCCTGCACAAGCAGGCCTTCAGCAACGATCCGGTGCTGGCGACGATGCTCGACGCCGGCGGCGAGTATGCCTACCGGGTCCGCGGCGAGGAGCACATGTGGACGCCGGAAGCGATCGCCAAGCTGCAGCATTCGACGCGCAGCGGCAGATACGAGAGCTACAAGGAGTACGCGCAGCTGATCAACGAGCAGACGAAGCGTCACATGACGCTGCGTGGCCTCTTCGACCTGAAGTCGAGCGGGAAGCCGGTAGCGCTCGAAGAGGTGGAAGCGGCGGGCGAGATCGTCAAGCGCTTCACCACCGGTGCCATGTCGCTCGGTTCGATTTCGACCGAAGCACACAGCACGCTGGCGATCGCCATGAACCGCATCGGCGGCAAGTCGAACACCGGCGAAGGCGGTGAGGATCCGGCGCGCTTCAGGACCCTGCAGGGCGGCGAGATGCTTTCCGAGGTCCTCGGCAAGTCGCGCATCGAGCGCGACTACCAACTGCAGCCTGGCGACAGCCTGCGCTCGGCGATCAAGCAGGTCGCCTCCGGGCGCTTCGGAGTGACTGCCGAGTACCTGGTCAATGCCGACCAGTTGCAGATCAAGATGGCGCAGGGGGCCAAGCCCGGCGAGGGCGGACAACTGCCGGGTCACAAGGTCTCCGAGTACATCGGTTTCCTGCGCCACTCGGTGCCGGGAGTCGGCCTGATCTCGCCGCCGCCGCACCACGACATCTACTCGATCGAGGATCTGGCGCAGTTGATCCACGACCTCAAGAATGCCAACCCGAACGCGTCGATCAGCGTCAAGCTGGTTTCGGAAGTCGGTGTCGGCACGGTGGCTGCCGGGGTGACCAAGGCGAAGGCCGACCACCTCGTCATTGCAGGTCATGACGGCGGCACCGGCGCGAGTCCGCAGTCGTCGATCAAGCACGCGGGTTCGCCGTGGGAACTCGGTCTGGCCGAAACGCAGCAGACGCTGGTGCTGAATGGCTTGCGCGGTCGTGTGCGGGTGCAGGTCGACGGGCAGATCAAGACCGGGCGCGACGTCGTCGTCGGTGCGCTGCTGGGGGCCGACGAATTCGGTTTTGCGACCGCGCCGCTGGTGGTCGAGGGCTGCATCATGATGCGCAAGTGCCACCTCAACACCTGCCCGGTAGGGGTCGCGACGCAGGATCCGGTCTTGCGTCGCCGCTTCTCGGGCCAGCCGGAACACGTCGTCAATTTCTTCTTCTTCATCGCCGAGGAAGTCCGCGAGCTGATGGCGCAGCTCGGGATCCGCCGTTTCAACGATCTCATCGGCCGCTGCGACCTGCTCGACATGCAGCCGGGGATCACCCACTGGAAGGCGAAAGGGCTCGATTACAGCCGCATCTTCCATCGGCCGGCAAACCGCAGTGGCGCCGCCGTCTTCCATTGCGAGGCGCAGGATCACGGGCTGGCGAAGGCGCTCGACAGGGAGCTGATCGAGCTGGCGCGGCCGGCACTCGAGAGGGGCGAGCAGGTGAGGCTCGATCTGCCCCTGCGAAACATCAACCGCACCGTCGGTGCCATGCTCTCGGGACGGATTGCCGAGCGCTACGGTCGCGCCGGTCTGCCTGACGGAACGATCGACATTCACTTCCGCGGAACTGCCGGCCAGGCTTTCGGCGCCTTCCTGGCACGTGGCGTCACCCTCGACCTCGTGGGCGAGGCCAACGACTATGTCGGCAAGGGCCTGTCAGGCGGGCGCATCATCGTCCGTCCGAGTGCCGGCTTCCGTGGCGAGAGCCGCGGCAACATCATCGTCGGCAACACGGTCCTCTACGGCGCGACCGAGGGCGAGGTCTTCTTCGCCGGTGTCGCGGGCGAGCGCTTTGCCGTCCGCAATTCCGGCGCGACAGCCGTCGTCGAGGGCGTTGGCGACCACGGCTGCGAGTACATGACCGGCGGCACGGTCGTCGTTCTCGGCATGACCGGGCGCAACTTCGCCGCCGGAATGTCGGGTGGCGTCGCCTACGTCTTCGACGAGGAAGGGAGCTTCGCCACCCGCTGCAACATGGCGCAGGTGGCGCTCGAGCCGATCGAGGAGGAAGTGATCGCCCGTCAGGGCAGTGAGGCGGGCGACGAACTGGAGAGCCACGGCAAGGTCGATGTGCGGCATCTCGGCGAGGTCGACGAGGTGCTGCTCAGGGGACTGATCGAGAGTCACTATCGCTGCACTGCCAGCCGGCAAGCGCTGCGCATCCTCAATGACTGGGAGCGTCATCGCCGACGCTTCGTCAAGGTGATGCCACATGAGTACCGCCGCGTGCTCGGCGAGCTGGCGAAGAAGGAACTGGAGACCGTATAGAAATGGGCAAGCCGACAGGATTCATCGAGTACCAGCGTCTGGCCGAAGCCTCCGAGCCGGTTGCTTCGCGCCTCAAGCATTACCGCGAGTTCGTCCTCACGCTGACTGACGAGCAAGCCAGCCTGCAGGGGGCGCGTTGCATGGATTGCGGCATTCCGTTCTGCAACACCGGCTGCCCGGTCAACAACATCATTCCCGACTGGAATGATCTGGTGTACCGCGGCAACTGGGAACAGGCTCTGACGATACTGCATTCGACCAACAACTTCCCCGAGTTCACCGGCCGCATCTGTCCGGCACCGTGTGAGGCTGCGTGTACGCTCAACATCAACACCGATCCGGTGGGGATCAAGTCGATCGAGCATGCAATCGCCGACAAGGGCTGGGAGCAGGGCTGGATCGTGCCGCAGCCGCCAGCGCAGAAGACGGGCCGGAAGGTC
>DDUX01000109.1:50951-80377 GCA_002345025.1 Candidatus Accumulibacter iunctus
CGCGTCGGGCACGCCGTCGTCGTCTTCGAAAGGAGCGATCGCGTTGGCGGCCTGTTGCGTTATGGCATCCCGGATTTCAAGCTGGAGAAGTCGCACATCGACCGCCGTGTCGAACAGATGCAGGCCGAGGGCGTCGAGTTCCGCGTTGGCCAGGAGGTTGGCGGTGGCGGAGTGGGCGCCGTGCCGGCGGCGCAGCTGCTCGCCGACTTCGATGCCATCATCGTCGCCGGCGGCGCCGAGTCGCCGCGTGACCTGCCGGTGCCGGGTCGTGAGCTCGATGGCGTGCACTTCGCGATGGAGTTCCTGCCGCAGCAGAACAGGGTGAACGCCGGCGATCGCGTGCCGGCGCAGCTCATGGCCACCGGCAAACGGGTCGTCGTCATCGGCGGTGGCGATACCGGCTCCGACTGCGTCGGTACCAGCAATCGTCAGGGCGCCCTGTCGGTCACCCAGTTCGAAGTGATGCCGCAGCCCCCGGAACAGGAGGACAAGAGCCTGACCTGGCCTTACTGGCCGATGAAGATGCGCACATCGTCGTCGCATGAGGAAGGCTGCGCGCGCGACTTCGCCGTATCCACCACGCAGTTCCTTGGCGAGGGCGGCAAGCTTAGGGCGCTGCGGCTGGTTCGTGTCGAGTGGCGCGGCGGACGGATGGCCGAGATCCCGGGCAGCGAGACCGAGATTGCCGCTGACCTCGTCCTGCTTGCCATGGGTTTCGTCTCGCCGGTGCGGCAGGGGCTGCTCGAGCAACTGGCGGTCGAACTCGATGCGCGTGGCAACGTCCGCGCCACCACCGACGGCGAGGGCTGCTACGCGACCAGCGTTGCCCGGGTATTCGCTGCGGGGGACATGCGGCGCGGGCAGTCGCTTGTCGTCTGGGCGATTCGCGAAGGGCGGCAGTGCGCACGCGAAGTTGATGCCTTCCTGATGGGTCGTTCGGACCTGCCGCGCTGAGGGTTTGCGGCGCACCGTCTGCGAGGGTCGGCGCGCCGCCGCTGCGGCCGGGCGCGGCACTGCCCGCGCTGGCAGCTTCCGGCGTATACTGTTGCCATGTTGCACGCATGGCGACGACAGCGTGTCCGGCTGGCGCGCACGAGCCGTTCAGCGGGATCAGCGCCCGAGCGTGACATTGTTGTGAGAACTTCGCGGAAGAACCCGGAATAATGCGCTGCAACAACGTGATCGCTGCTGTCGAAACCCGTTTCGCACACCGCCGGGGTCGCCGCAACAGCAACCCGTTGCCGCCGGGAGCACTACCGGCAACTGCAACGAAGACCCACCGTAGCGTCTGACCAGGTCTCAGCAAATGAACATCGTCATACTCGCCGCCGGGCAGGGGAAACGCATGCATTCCAACCTCCCGAAGGTCCTGCATCCGTTGGCCGGCAAGGCGCTCGTATCGCACGTCATAGACACCGCACGCAGTCTTGCGCCACAGAGGATCTGCATCGTTTATGGGCATGGTGGCGAGGCCGTTCGTGCCGCGATCGCGGCCCCTGATCTGGTCTGGGTCCTGCAGGAGCCGCAACTGGGGACCGGCCACGCGCTGATGCAGGCGCTGCCGCACCTGGCGACCGCCGGAACGACGCTGGTGCTCTACGGCGACGTTCCGCTGACCCGGCCGGAAACGCTGCAACGGCTGCTGCATGCGGCGCGTGACTCGCTGGCAGTGCTGACCGTCGAACTCGCCGACGCGGCTGGTTACGGTCGGATCGTCCGTAACGCTGCGGGTGACGTGGCGCGAATTGTCGAGGAGAAGGATGCCTCGCCGGCGGAGCGCACGATTCGCGAAATCAATACCGGGATCATGGCACTGCCCACCGCGCGCCTCGCCGCGTGGCTGGGCCTCCTGTCGAACGACAATGCGCAGCAGGAGTACTATCTTACCGATATCGTCGGCATGGCTGTTGCCGCTGGCCTGCCCGTTCGTACCGCGCATCCGCAGTCGCCAGCGGAGGTGCTGGGGGTGAACAGCAAGGTGCAGCTGGCGGAGCTCGAACGCGTCGCGCAACGGCGAATCGCCGACCAGTTGCTCGAGCAGGGCGTCCGCCTCGCTGATCCGGCGCGCATCGATGTGCGCGGCGAACTCGTCTGCGGGCGCGACGTGTTCATCGACATCAACTGCGTTTTCGAGGGCAAGGTGGTGCTTGACGAAGCGGTCGAAGTGGGCCCTTCGTGCGTCCTCAAGAATGCGCGCATCGGCTCCGGTGCTCGCCTCGCCGCATTCAGTCACATCGACGACGCGGTCGTCGGGCCGGATGGCGTGATCGGGCCTTTCGCCCGCCTGCGCCCGGGAACGGAGCTTGCCGCCGGCGTGCATGTCGGCAACTTCGTCGAGCTGAAGAACAGCCGCTTTGCCGCGCAGTCGAAGGCCAATCATCTGGCCTACGTCGGCGACGCCATCGTCGGCAGTCGCGTGAACATCGGCGCCGGGACGATCACCTGCAACTACGACGGTGCCAACAAGTTCCAGACGGTGATCGAGGACGACGCCTTCATCGGATCCGATACCCAACTCGTGGCACCGGTGACCGTCGGTCGCGGCGCGACCCTTGGCGCCGGGACGACGCTGACCAAGGACGCACCGCCAGACACGCTGACGATCTCGCGCGCCCGGCAGACCTCCATAGCGGGCTGGAAACGGCCCCAGAAACTCAAGAAGTGAACTGACCATGTGTGGCATCGTTGCCGCGGTCGCTGACCGCAATATCGTCCCCGTCCTGCTTGAAGGTCTGCGCAAGCTCGAATACCGCGGCTACGACTCGGCCGGGCTCGCCCTGATCGACGACAGCGGTCTGCACCGTCTGCGGGCGGTTGGCCGGGTTGCCGAACTGACGGCGCAGGTCGAGGAGACGCAAGCCGCAGGCAGGACCGGCATCGCTCATACGCGCTGGGCGACGCACGGCGTGCCTTGCGAGCGGAACGCCCATCCGCACATCTCCGGCGGGCTGGCCGTGGTCCATAACGGGATCATCGAGAACCACGAGTCGCTGCGTGCTCGCCTCAGGGCTCTCGCCTACGTCTTCACTTCCGACACCGATACCGAAGTGGTCGCGCACCTGATTGCGCATGAGCTGAAGACCGACAGCGATCTTCTCGCTGCCGTTCGGCGAGCGGTCGCCCAATTGCAGGGTGCCTACGCGATCGCCGTCCTGCGCGAAGCGGACGCGAGCCGGCTGGTCGTTGCGCGTGAAGGCGCACCGCTCCTGCTCGGTCTCAGTGACGACGGCTTCTACGCCGCGTCCGACGCCTCGGCGCTGGTGCAGGTCACGCGCCGGATGGTATACCTCGAAAACGGCGACTGTGCCGAACTGAGGCGCGACGGCTACCGCATTGCCCGCGTTGACGGCACACCAGTGGAACGGCCGGAAAGCGAATCAAGCCTGTCGGCAGAGGCGATCGAACTGGGCAACTACCGGCACTACATGCAGAAGGAAATCTTCGAGCAGCCGGTGGCGCTGGCAAACACCCTCGAAATGCTCGGCGCCGCGCGCAGCATCCAGCCAGGCATCTTCGGCGCCGAAAGCGAAGACTTGCTGCGCGGTGTGCGGCAGGTGCTGATCATCGCCTGCGGCACCAGTTACCACGCCGGTCTCGTGGCGCGCTACTGGCTTGAATCGATCGCCGGTGTCGCCTGCTCGGTGGAAGTGGCGAGCGAGTACCGCTATCGCGACTCGGTGCCCGACCCGCACACCCTCGTCGTCACCATTTCACAATCGGGTGAAACCGCCGACACGCTGGCCGCTCTGCAGCATGCCAAGGCGCTCGGCATGAACCGCACCCTGTGCATCTGCAACGTCCCCGAGTCATCACTGGTGCGCGAAAACAGCCTGCGCTTCATCACGCGCGCCGGCCCGGAGATCGGCGTTGCCTCGACGAAGGCCTTCACCACGCAGCTCGCTGCCCTCTACCTGCTGACGCTGGTCGTCGCCAAGCTGCGCGGCCGACTCGACGCCGAGCATGAGGCGAGAGAACTGCTGGCCATGCGTCACCTGCCGGTGGCTGTCAGCATGATCCTTGAACTGGAACCGCAGATTCGCGAGTGGGCCGAGTGCTTTTCGATGAAGCAGCATGCGCTGTTTCTCGGCCGCGGCCGGCATTATCCGATCGCCATGGAAGGTGCGCTCAAGCTGAAGGAAATCTCCTACATCCATGCCGAGGCCTATCCGGCCGGTGAACTGAAGCATGGCCCGCTGGCGCTCGTCGATCGCGACATGCCGGTCATTGCCGTGGCACCCAACGACGTCCTGCTGGAGAAGCTCAAGTCGAACCTGCAGGAAGTGCGCGCGCGGGGTGGCGAACTCTGGGTGTTTGCCGATGCCGACAGCGAGATGAAGGAGTCCGACGGGATTCACGTCCTGCACCTGCCGGAGCACTATGGCGCGCTGTCGGCGCTGCTGCATGTCGTGCCGCTGCAACTGCTGGCCTACCATGTCGCGCTGGTGCGCGGCACCGACGTCGACAAGCCGCGCAACCTGGCCAAGTCGGTGACGGTGGAATGAATCTGCGAATCTGCCGGCGCCGCTGCGTGGCCGCCGCGCGATCCGGCCGCTTGTGACCGACCTTCAGTACTTGACGCGCGCGAAATAGCTTTTCTCAGACGCCTCCAGCGCCTGGCGCAGTGTCACGATTCCCGCCTGTGCCAGCAGCGGCAGCATCCTGAGGAAGACTTCGGCCGTCGCGCACGCGTCTCCCAGGGCGTTGTGGCGGCCTTCGATCACCACGCCCAGCCTTTCGGCGATGTGGTCGAGCTGGTGCGAGTCCTGGTTGGCGTGCAGCACCCCGGAAAGCAGCAACGTGTCGAGGACGGGCTGGCTGAACGAGACGCCCGTCGAATCCTCTTTCAGCTGCAGGAAGCGCATGTCGAAGGCCGCATTGTGGGCAACCAGGACGGTGTCGCTGCAGAAATCGTGGAAGGCAGGCAGAACGACGTCGATCTGCGGCTGTCCGCGTACCATGTCGTCGGTGATGCCGTGAATGCGAACCCCCTCGGGTCGCAGGAAGCGTTGCGGGTCGACCAGCTGATCGAAGTTCTCATGCCGCAGCAGGCGACCATTGACGATGCGGACGGCGCCGATCTGGATGATCTCGTCACCGGCCGCGGGTTCCAGGCCGGTGGTCTCGGTGTCGAAGACGGTATAGGCGAGATCACTCAGCGGCCGGTCGAGGTCGATGCTCTGATCACGAAAATGGAAGAGGTCGAAGTCGTAGTATTCCGGCCGGACGCTCGGCTCGCCGCCGAGTGTCTGGGTCTCCAGGCTGTCGGGCAGAGCCACTGGCAGGACGAAACGGAAGAAGGAACGCTGGCTCGCCTTCTCCCGGTCGTACCAGACCTCGCCCCCGTGGCGGTCGATCACGTCGCGCAGCGACAAGGGCGAACTTTCCGTCCCCAGCTGCATGGGCTCGTTCTCCCAGACACTGAAAGTCTCCGAGGAAATTGCGCGACCGCTCCAGATGATGTCGAGGTACGCCAGCTTGCCGCCAGGCTGCAGCCGGAAGCGCAGGTCGCGGATCCGGTGATGATCGACCAGTCGCGCCGCCAGGAAACAGATCGAGAAGACCAGTGAGAAGCTCTCCGCGCGCAGCCAGATTGATTCGTCGATCTCCTCGCTGCTGGTCGTCAGTTGCAGGTCGTGTTCGATGCGGCGCTGGGCGGCCGTGACGAGGTCCATTCCCTGCACCTCTTCGAGCGGCCAGCGTGTCTTCAGCGAATCGGCAAACTCGTTCATCGTCCGGTCGAGGCGTTGGCTCATGCGGACGACTTCGTCACTGATGATGCCGATGAAGCGTTCGCGGATCTCCGGTTCGATGTCCGGGTAGTCCAGGAGGTTGCCCACCGCGACGCGGATGTTGGCCAGACTGCCGCGGGTACCGTCGGTCAGCGACTGCAGGACCTGATCACGACGTGACTCCTGTTCCAGGCTGCGGGTGATGTTCTCGACCGTCAGCACGTAGCCGCTCATCTCCTGCTGCCGCGGCGCGTCGTCGGTCGCCAGCACCGGCACCAGCTGGACGCGCAGAAGCTGCCCGCCGCGCGCCGCGGTGATGAAGGTGGCGATGGCCGTCGCTGCGCCCTTGCGCAGTCGCTGGCGGACGACGTCGAGGGCGTGGTCGATCTGACTGCGTTCGAGGATCGAGAAGATCGAGCGACCAAGCCCGATCAGTGCGCCTCCGGCAGCCGCCGTACTGCCCAGCGCCAGCGCCCGGAACTGCAGCCGGGCCCGGCTGTTGTACAGCAGGATGCGCCCCTCGCGGTTGCACACCACGACCGCCTGTGCAAGCTCCGACATCAACGCCGCCAGCCGGTTCTTCTCCTCCTCGACCGACGACTTGGCGGCGGTGATCTGCGCCTCGACATCGTCCAGCAGGCCGTCGCGCTGCTGCGCCAGTTCGTTCGTCGCCAACGCCAGTTGCCGGACTTCCGGTGGCCCTTCCGGGGTGACCCTGAAGTTGCGGTTGGCCGACAGCATCAGACGCAGGTTCTCGGCCATCTTCAGCAAGCCCTGGACATACTCGCGAAACAGATAGCGGATGACCAGCAGACCGACGAAGAAGCCAAAGGCGGTCATCATCGTCCCCAGCGACAGGTGCGGCGCGACCACCCGCATCAGTGTCTCGCGCTCGGCCTCCTGCGCCTCCGCCCAGATCAGTGCGGCAGTGACCATGAAGGGCCCGGTCATCAGCAGGAAGAGGATGGAGACCGAGATGGCCAGGCGGATGCGCGCGTTCATTTTTCGGTGGTCGGCCAGGGTTGCGGGACGATGACGGGCGGCCTCTGGAGCAGCGCCGCAGGGGCACCAATTCTAACGGCTAATGTGCGCCGCAGTGCCGGCGCGGCGCAGCCGATTAGGTGCACGCACCTGCACTTTCGTCGCCAAGGACTGTATTGTTGCATCTTTCCAACCACCGAGAACTGCCATGACCGTGTGCCCGATCGCCATCGTTGCCGGCTGCAAGAGATGCCCGGCCGTCTCCATCTGCCCGCTGAAGACCGTCCTCGGTGATGCTCCCAAACCGGGAGCGACACCGGACGAACCTGCTCCCACAGAGAAGAAGTAGCTCCTGCCGCTGTCGCCGCCGCGGGCTGCGCGGCAGCCGCTTGGCAGCCGCCTGGCAGGCAAGGCTGACGGCCGCAGGCCGGGCGGCGAGCGGACGCGAAGTCACAGCGGCCAGTGGGATGGCTTCGCGAACAGCCGTTGCCGGCATGCCATGCCGCTCAGAAGGCGGCTATGCCGGTCTGCGCCCGGCCGAGAATCAGCGCATGCACGTCGTGCGTTCCCTCGTAGGTGTTGACCACCTCCAGGTTGAGCATGTGGCGGACGACTCCGAACTCGTCGGAGATCCCGTTGCCGCCAAGCATGTCGCGCGCCGTGCGGGCGATGTCGAGAGCCTTGCCACAGGAGTTGCGCTTCATGATCGAGGTGATCTCGGGTGTTGCCGTTCCCTCGTCCTTCATCCGCCCGAGACGCAGGCACCCCTGCAGGCCGAGAGCGATCTCGGTCTGCATGTCGGCGAGCTTCTTCTGGACCAGTTGATTGGCCGCCAGTGGCCGTCCGAACTGCCGCCGGTCGAGCGTATACCGGCGCGCTGTCTGCCAGCATGATTCGGCAGCGCCGAGGGCACCCCAGGCAATCCCGTAGCGCGCCGAATCGAGACAGGTGAACGGCCCCTTCAATCCGCGGATCTCCGGAAAGGCGTTCTCCTCCGGAACGAAGACCTCGTCCATGACGATCTCGCCGGTGATCGAGGTACGCAGGCCGAACTTGCCGTGGATCGCCGGTGCCGAAAGCCCGTGCATTCCCTTGTCGAGGACGAAGCCGCGAATCGCCGCCGCATCGTCCTTGGCCCAGACGATGAAGACGTCGGCGATCGGTGAGTTGGTGATCCACATTTTGCTGCCGGAGAGCCGGAAGCCGCCGGCGACGGCGCGCGCCCGCGTCTCCATGGCGCCGGGATCGGAACCGTGGTTGGGCTCGGTCAGACCGAAGCAGCCGATCAGTTCGCCGCTTGCCAGTCGCGGCAGGTAACGGCGTCGCTGCTCCTCGGTGCCAAAGCGGAGAATCGGCAGCATCACCAGCGACGATTGCACGCTCATCATCGAGCGATAGCCCGAATCCACCCGTTCGACCTCGCGTGCGATCAGCCCGTAACTGACGTGCCCGAGGCCGGCGCCGCCGTACTCGGGCGGAATCGTCGGACCGAGCAGGCCAATTGCTCCCATCTCGCGGTAGATCGTCGCGTCGGTTCGCTCGTGGCGGAACGCTTCAAGGACGCGCGGCAGCAGCCGGCCCTGGCAATAGTCCTGCGCCGCATCGCGCACCTGGCGCTCGTCTTCGTCGAGTTGCGTTTCGAGGAGCAGCGGGTCCTGCCAGTTGAATCCAGCCTTCACTCGCGTCGTCATCCTCATCTCCCTGTCTGCCGCTGCCGCCGCCGCCGCTGGTGCTCGCTGGCGACCGTTCCGCTTGCCAGCAGCGCGAATTGTACGCACGGCGCGCCTGCTCGGGGGCGGACTTTCGGCCGCTTCGCGCGGCACATTCGGTCGGCAGCGCCATCTCGTCCTGCAGGGTCTCGCGGCTCGCCGTCATTGCGTGCTCCTGAGTTGTCCGGACGAGGCAGCCGATTGACTCGCGGCAGCAAGGTCAGGATACTCGCAACACCGCCGGCAGCATGCCAGCGATGCACGGCAAGGGAAGCGCGGACGTGCCGTCGTCCGGCGGGCATGCTGCCGCCACCGCCGTTTCACTCCTGACTGGGAGGTTTCTCCATGGGTCTGCGACTGAAATTCAATCTCGTGTTGCTCGCCGTCTTCCTTGCCGGCTTTGCCGTCACCGGCTACGTTTCGCGGACTCTGCTCGACCGTCACGCGCGCGAGCAGGTGCTTGGCGAGGCGCGGCTGCTGATGGAAGCGGCGCTGGCCGTCCGCGCGTACACCGTCGACCAGGTACGGCCGCATCTCGCCGGCCAGATGGACAAGCTATTCCTGCCGCAGACGGTACCAGCGTTTGCCGCCACCGAGACGCTCAACCATCTGCGCAGGAAATACGCGAACTACGCCTACAAGGAGGCGACGCTCAATCCGACGAACCTGCGCGACCGGCCCGCCGACTGGGAAGCGGACCTCATCCACAGCTTCCGGAACCGGGCCGAGCAAAGGGAGATCAGTGGTGAGCGCGACACGCCCACCGGTCGCCTGCTCTACGTCGCGCACCCGATCCGCATCGAGTCGCCGGCGTGCCTCCAGTGCCACAGTACGCCGGACGCCGCACCGCCGTCGATGATCAGGATTTACGGCCCGGCGAACGGATTTGGCTGGAAGCTCGATGAGGTGGTCGGGGCGCAGGTTGTTTCCGTGCCGATGTCGGTGCCGCTGGAGAACGCCACGCAGGCTTTCCACACCTTCATGGTCTCTCTCGCAGCGGTCTTCGCGGTCGTCTTCATTGTCCTCAACCTGCTCCTCTCGTGGCTGATCATCCGGCCGGTGACGCGTCTTGCGGCGATGGCCGACAAGGTCAGCACCGGCGACTTCGAGCAGCCGGAGTTTGCCGAGCGGGGTGGCGACGAGGTCGCTGCACTCGCCAGTTCGTTCAACCGCATGCGCCGCAGTCTCGAGAAGGCGATGCAGATGATCGATGGCTGAGCGCCAAATGGGCGGCTCGGAAAACGAAGCGGCCGGCCAGGCAGATCGCCATCCGGCGAGCACCGACAGCGACCTGCTGGCGCTGCCGGCCGGCTACTCAATGCACGAGTACCGGATCGACCGCGTCCTTGGCAGTGGTGGCTTCGGCATCACCTACCTGGCGCACGATACCCATCTCGATTGCCCGGTGGCGATCAAGGAATACCTGCCGCGCGACACCGCCGGGCGCAGTTCCGACCTCTCCGTGCGGCCGCACTCGACCGCGGGCGCCAGCGCGTTCGCCTGGGGTCTCGACCGCTTCCTGCACGAGTGTCGGGCACTCGCCAGCTTCCACCATCCGGGGATCGTCCGCGTGCTGCGCTACTACGCCGCCAACGCTACCGCCTACATGGTCATGGAATATGAGAGCGGCGAACCACTGGACCGCTGGCTGCACGGCAGGGAACCGATCGACGGCGCCACGCTGCAGCGCATCGTGCGGCCGTTGCTCGACGGGCTCGAAACGATCCACAACGCCGGTTTCCTGCACCGCGACATCAAGCCGCGCAACATCTACATGCGCGCCGACGGTTCGCCGGTGCTGCTCGACTTCGGCTCGGCGCGCCGCCTCGGCGCCCCGGGACAGGAGCAGCTGCTGACCGCTGTCGTGACACCAGGCTTCGCGCCTGCCGAGCAGTATCAGCCGGATGGCAGGCAGGGACCGTGGAGCGACCTCTACTCGCTCGCCGGGGTCCTGTACTGGCTGGTCACCGGCCACTTGCCGACCGAGAGCCTGGCGCGGCTGCGCGAGGACCCGATGCCCGCTGCGGCAGCGATTGGCCGCACCGACCTGTACGGCAAGGCGATGCTGCGGGCCATCGACTGGGCGCTGACCCCTGACGAGAACCTGCGTCCCCGGCGGGTTGCGGATTTCCGCCGCGCCTGTCTGCCGCCGGCAGGAGACTCTGCCGAGGCGGGCGACTCGCCGGCAGCACTGGCGGTGTTGCCGGCGCCCGGCAGTTCATTCAGCGAAGGCTGCAGCTTCATCGGCGCGGTCCTTTTCAGCGACGTGGTCGCCGCGTCGGCGACGGCCGATGGAACGGCCGAGGCGGCGCACAAGGAGCGTCGCCAGCTCCTGGCAACGCTGGTCGGTCAGGCCGTTACCGGCGTGCCGGCGAAGAGCCGCCTCGCCGCCAACACCCGCGAGGGCTGCGCCGTCTGTTACGTCGGCGACCCCGAGGATGCGCTGCGCACCGCCAGCCTTCTCGGCGCTGCGGCGAGCGAGCGGGGACTTGGCCTGCACATCGGCATCAACCTCGGACCCGTGCG
This sequence comes from Candidatus Accumulibacter iunctus, assembly GCA_002345025.1. Lineage (GTDB taxonomy): Bacteria > Pseudomonadota > Gammaproteobacteria > Burkholderiales > Rhodocyclaceae > Accumulibacter > Accumulibacter iunctus. The sequence goes on from DDUX01000109.1 coordinate 61,897, forward strand.
TGTGCAGCCGGACCCCGGTGGTCGCTCGCGCCTGCTTGGCGACGGCGTCGCCACTGCCTTCCGCGTCATGCGCCTCGCCGAGCCCGGCGAGGTACTGGTCAGCGCCGCCTACGTCGATCTCATTGCCCAGCTTCGGCGCAGCGCAGTCGCCAGCTTCAAGGCGCTCGGCGAGCGGCGCGACCCGCAGGACCGGGTGCACGACCTCTACCTTTACGTCGGCTCTGCGACCGCCCAGGCATCGCATCCGATCACCGCGAACGCTGCCGCGGCGGGAGCCGTCGCGCTGACGTCGGCGGTCATCGACGACGCCGAGAAGCTGTTGACGAGGTATATCGGACCGATGGCCCGCATCCTGGTGCGCCGGACGCTGCCGCGCGTCGGCGGGCGCGACGAACTGCACCGGTTGCTGGCCGAGATGATTCCCGACACGGCAGCGAGGTCGGCCTTTCTCGCCGCTGCGACGCACAGCCTCCAGCAGTCATCGGCGAGCCAGCCACCCGACAGCGCGCGGCGTAGCGGCACCGCCTCGCCGCCGGTGGCGGCGACAGCGCCGCTCGCCGCTGTCGCCGCCACCGGCGGACTTGCCGAAGCCGACTGTGAACGCGTTGGCAGGATTCTGGCGCGCCATATCGGACCGCTGGCGAGGATCCTGCTGCGCCGCGAAGCCGTCAGGGCGACCGACGTCGATTCCTTGTGCCGGGCGTTGGCCAGCCAGATCGACAGCCCCGAGCAGCGCGACCACTTCCTCAGGGAAGCGGGTGTCGGCAAGGGGCAGGGCTAGAACAGTCCTGCCCGCCGCAGTGCGTCGATCATCAGTTGCGCCAGCTCCGCGATCTGGCCGGCCTGCGCACCGGAGGGCGGCGCCGTCGCGCTGCCCGACCAGAGGACGGCACCGCTGGCAGCTTCCACCATCGAGGCGCTGCAGACCATCCCCTGCGCCGCGGTCGGCCAGCCGACGGGAAACGAGATGCCGACGCCGCCGGCGCTGAAACCGCCCGTGCGGTAGCCACCGTTGCCGCCAGCAAAACCGATGCCGACCTGCGGTGCCGGATTGACCATCGCCAGGTCGTCTGGCGCCAGTTGCACGCTGGCGACGGCAAACGCGCCGACGCGCTCGGCGGCTGACCTGATCGCATCACCATCGGCAGCGCCGTCGGGCGGGAACTGTGGAATGGCGTAGCTCTGCATGCCAGCCACTCCCGCCCGCTGCAGCCGCATCGTCCACTGATCCTCGCAGATGCGACGCAGCGAATGATCGCGACTCTGGCAAATCACCAGCACCTGCTGCCCCTGCAGCACAGCGCCGACGACATTCGGGTCTCGCCACTCACTTTTCATCTGCGTCGTCGCACAACCGGCCAGGGCCAAGACGCACAGGCCGGCCGCTACCGACGTCCCCCGGGTTTGCAGACTCGCACGCATCGGCTCTCCTTTCATCGACTACCGTTGCCCGTTGCCATGATACCCCTGCCTGCCGCCGCCGGGACTCGCCGAGGCGCCGCTGCAGCACCGCAAACGTCCTGCTGCCGACGCGCAGGGGCGGCTCACATGAGGACGATGTCGTATTGCTCCTGCGAGTAACTGGGTTCGGCCTGCAGCGAAATCGGCTTGCCGATGAAGTCGGAAAGCATTGCCAGGCCCTGCGACTCCTCGTCGAGGAAGCTGTCGATCACCGCCTGGCTGCCGAGAACCCGGTACTCGCGGGCATTGAACTGGCGCGCCTCGCGCAGGAGTTCGCGCAGGATCTCGTAGCATACCGTGCGTGCCGTCTTGACCTCACCGCGACCGCCGCAGGTCGGGCATTCCTCGCAAAGTACGTGCGCCAGCGACTCACGTGTTCGCTTGCGGGTCATTTCAACCAGGCCAAGCGCAGTGAAGCCGTTGACCGTCAGCCGGGTGTGGTCACGCGCCAGCGCCTTGTTGAACTCGCTGAGAACCGCCGCCCGGTGCTCGTCGTTCTCCATGTCGATGAAGTCGATGATGATGATGCCGCCGAGGTTGCGCAGGCGCAACTGGCGGGCGATCGTCTGCGCTGCCTCGAGGTTGGTCTTGAAGATGGTATCGTCGAAATTGCGGACGCCGACGAAGCCGCCGGTGTTGACGTCGATGGTCGTCATCGCCTCGGTCTGGTCGATGATCAGGTAGCCGCCGGACTTCAGGTCGACGCGGCGGGCCAGCGCCTTCTGGATCTCGTCCTCGACCCCATGCAGATCGAACAGCGGTCGTTCGCCAACGTAGTGCTCGAGCAGGGGCGCGACCGTCGGCGTGTACTCGGCGGCAAAAGCGGTCAGGCGCTGGAAGTTCTCACGGGAGTCGATGACGATGCGCGCCGTTTCGGGGTTGACGAAATCGCGCAACACGCGTTGTGACAACGACAGTTCCTGATAGAGCAAGGCGGGCGGTGCCGCCGTCGTCGACTGCGCTCGGATGTCGCGCCACAGCTTGCGCAGGTATTCGATGTCTTTCGCCAGTTCGGCTTCGGACGCGCTTTCGGCCATCGTCCGGACGATGAAGCCGCCGGGTTCGTCGCCGGGCACCAGGCGGCCGAGCTTCTCGCGCAAGGCCTCGCGATCGGCCTCACGTTCGATTCGTTGCGAAATTCCGATGTGCTTGTCCTGCGGCAGGTAGACCAGCATGCGGCCGGCAAGCGACACCTGCGTTGACAGGCGCGCGCCCTTGCTGCCCATCGGGTCCTTGATCACCTGCACGAGGATGCTCTGGCCTTCGCAGAGCAGGCGCTCGATCGGTCGCAGCGGCTCGTCGCTGGGCCGCGGCTCGCGGATGTCGGCAACGTGGAGGAAGGCGGTCCGTCCCAGCCCGATGTCGATGAACGCCGACTGCATTCCGGGGAGGATGCGCACGATGCGTCCGACGTAGACATTGCCGACGAAGCCACGACTGGCGCTGCGTTCGATGTGCAGTTCCTGCACCACGCCCTGGTGCGTGACGGCGACACGCGTTTCCTGTGGGGTGAAGTTGATCAGGATCTCTTCTGACATGACGGTTGATCCGCGCAAAGGGGTGAGAACTGCGGTAACGAGAGTAAGATTTCGGCTGGCCGCATTCTACCCTCTCCGACAGCCTCGCCGAATGTCTCTTCCCCGCGCAAGCTTCCGATCTCCCGAATTGCTCGCTCCGGCTGGTTCGCTGGCGATGCTGCGCACGGCGCTGGCCTACGGCGCCGATGCCGTGTACGCCGGGCAGCCGCGCTACAGCCTGCGGGTGCGCAACAACGACTTCGGCGATCTGCAGGCGCTCGCCCAGGGTGTCGCCGAGGCGCATGCGGCGCAGCGGAAGCTGTACGTCGTCAGCAACATCCTGCCGCACAACGCCAAGCTTCGCACCTACCTGGCGGACATGGAGCCGGTCATCGCCGCCCGACCGGACGCGCTGATCATGGCCGACCCCGGGCTGATCGACCTGGTTCGCGAACGCTGGCCCGAGATGCCGGTTCACCTGTCGGTACAGGCCAACACGCTGAACTTCGCGGCCGTGCGTTTCTGGCAGAAGCTCGGCATCGCGCGCATCATTCTCTCGCGCGAGCTTTCCCTCCAGGAAATCGAAGAGATCAGACAACAGTGCCCGGAGATCGAACTCGAGGTCTTCATCCACGGCGCTCTCTGTATCGCCTATTCGGGACGCTGCCTGCTTTCCGGGTATTTCAACCATCGCGACCCGAACCAGGGCAGCTGCACCAACTCGTGCCGTTGGGACTACCGCCTGCACGCCGCCGAGCAGGATGCGACGGGTGATCTGCGGGCACAGCCCGAACCGGTCGGCCGGCGCCATGCCGGGGACTGGCTGCTCGAGGAAGGACAGCGTCCCGGTGAACTGATGCCGATCGACGAGGACGAACACGGCACCTACATCATGAACTCGAAGGATCTGCGGGCCGTCGAGCACGTCGGACGCCTGCTCGAGATCGGCGTCGACTCGCTGAAGATCGAGGGGCGCACCAAGTCAGCCTACTATGTTGCGCGCAGCACGCAGGTCTATCGTCGTGCCATCGATGATGCCGCTGCCGGCCGGCCGTTCGACCCGGCCTTGCTCGGCGAGCTCGCAGGTCTTGCCAATCGCGGCTATACCGATGGCTTCCTGCAACGGCATCACGAGCACGACATGCAGAACTACCTGCGTGGCCATTCGGAGTCCGGGCGCAGTCTCTACGTTGGCGATCTGTTGACCTGGGATGCAGCACGACAGCGTGGCCTGATCGAGGTCCGCAACCGCTTCTCGGTGGGCGATCGTCTGGAGCTCATTCATCCCTCCGGCAACCGCGAGCTGACACTGCAGTACATGCACGACCTGACCGGGCGCGAGATACGGGTTGCCCCGGGGAATGGCCACCAGGTGTGGATTCCCTGGCCCGCAGAGCTGCCCGGCGCGCTGCTGGCGCGCTTCCTCTGAGACGGCCGAAGAACATGCAGGCGCCGCACCTTTTCGTCGACATCTCGGCGCATGGCTTTGGGCACCTGGCGCAGGCGGCGCCGGTGATCAACATGCTGGCGGCGCGCGTGCCGATGCTGCGGCTGACGATCCGCAGCGGGCTGCCGAGGGCGAAACTGGATGAGCGCCTGAATTGCGCCTTCAGCCATCTCGAAGCGCGCAGCGACTTCGGCTATGTGATGCTCGACGCCATGCGCGTCGACCTGCCGGCAACGGCACTGGCCTATCGCCGGCAGCACGCCGATTGGGCGCGAACCGTCGACGAGGAAGCGAGCTTCCTCGTCGCTCTGCAGCCGACGTTGGTGCTCAGCGATGTCGCCTACTTGCCACTGGCAGGTGCCGCCCGAGCCGGCATCCCGTCGGTGGCGCTGTGCTCGCTCAACTGGGCAGAGCTGTTTGCCCATTTCTTTGCGGCTGCCGACTGGGCACCGCAGATCCACCAGCAGATGCTGGCCGCCTACAACGGCGCCGAGTTCTTCCTGCGGCTGACGCCGGGGATGCCGATGGCGGACCTGCGGCGGCGGCGCTGCATCGGCCCGGTGGCGGCGCTCGGCGTCGATCGCCGACAGGCGCTGCGCCAGCAGCTCGACTGTCCTGCCGACGAGCGGCTGGTGCTGATCGCCTTTGGCGGCATCGACACCCGCTTGCCGGTCGCCGACTGGCCACCGCTGGCGGGAATCCGCTGGCTGGTGCCGCAGGCCTGGCGGCTGCGGCAGGCCAACACGACTGACTTCGAGCCGCTCGGGTTGCCGATGATCGACCTCCTGCGTTCGGTCGATGCGGTGATCGCCAAACCCGGGTACGGCACCTTCGCCGAAGCGGCCTGCAATGCGACGCCGCTGCTCTATGTACGACGGCAGGAGTGGCCGGAGCAGGATTGTCTGATCGAGTGGCTGCACGCGCATGCCTGCTGCGCCGGGATCAGCGACGCAGACCTGCGTGCCGGCCATCTGCAGGCGGCACTTGCCGCCCTGTGGCAGCGACCGCAGCGGCAGCCGCCCCGGCCGACGGGCGCCGACGAGGCCGTGACAGCCCTGCTGCCATGGCTGGTGCCTGGCGGCACGCGGCCAGGCGTTCGTTCGTCGCCGTCGTCACCGCCATGAGTCAGGAGTCGGCGCGCCCACCGCAGCGCGGTCGCCTGCACATCGTCGCGGGTGCTTGCGTGCTCGGCGTCGCCGGGCTCGGCGTTGGCAGGTATCTGGCGGAACGGCCGGGGCCACCGGCTGGCCACCCCGTCCTCGCCGATTTCTCCGACCTGTCGTCGGGCAGGCTGCGCGTGCTCGACTGAGATGGACGAACGCTGTCGATCCTGCGGCGTACCGCAGCCGAGGTGGCGGTGCTGGCGAACGACGAGAGCCTCCTGCTCGATGCCCGATCCGAGAACTCGTTGCAACCGGACAACTGCCGCAATCGCCATCGATCGCTGCGGCCCGATGTCTTCGTCGCCATCGGGCAGAGTACGCATCAGGGGTGTACGCCACAATTGCGCAGCATCGCCGGCCGTCAACCGGAGTATCTGTGTCCATGTCACGTCTCGAGCTTCGTTCTTGCCGGCCGCGTTTACCGCGGCGGGCCGGCGCCGGCCAACCTCGTGATTCCGGTCGAAACCCGTGACGCGCGCTACGCCAGCGCGCCCCGTCTCGGAGCGCGCAGTGGGTGCTGCGGGCTGCGCACGCATCAACGCCGGCTTGACAACAGCTGCCGTGGCGAGTAGATTCGCAGCCCTGCCTCGGCCTGCGATGAGGTGGCGCCGATTTGACATCAACAGATTGCGGGCGCGTTAGAAATCCAGCTAAAGCGAGGCTCACAGCACAACCCGTCGCGCCTTGCGCCGACGGGTTTTTTTGTTTTGTCCCAGGCCACTCCTCGCCAGAGGGAAAATCAGGAAACCAGCATGCAGCCCGACCGCACCGCCGAACTGAGAGCACGCCTCGAACACCAGATCATGGTTCTCGACGGGGCGATGGGAACGATGATCCAGCGCCACAACCTTCGTGAGGCCGACTACCGCGGCAACCGTTTCGCCGCACACGCGCATGATCTGAAGGGCAACAACGACCTTCTGCTGCTGACGCGCCCGGACCTGATCCGGTCAATCCACGCCGAGTATCTGGCGGCTGGCGCGGACATCATCGAAACCAACACCTTCAACTCGACCCGCGTCTCACAGGCCGACTACCACCTCGAAAGCATCGTCCACGAGTTGAACGTCGCCGGCGCACGGCTGGCACGGGAAGTCTGCGACGAGTTCACTGCCGCCGATCCGGCCAGGCCCCGTTTCGTCGCCGGTGTGCTCGGGCCAACCTCGCGTACGGCGTCGATCTCGCCGGACGTCAACGACCCCGGCTATCGCAATACCAGTTTCGACGAACTGGTCGCCAACTACGACGAGGCCATCGACGGGCTTTGCCAGGGGGGCGTCGACCTGCTGCTGGTCGAGACGGTCTTCGACACGCTCAACGCCAAGGCGGCGCTGTTTGCCATCGAGAGCTATTTCGAGCGGGCAGGACGGCGCTGGCCGGTGATGATCTCGGGGACGATCACCGACGCTTCCGGCAGGACGCTTTCGGGGCAGACGGCCGAGGCCTTCTGGAACTCGCTCAACCACGTGCGGCCGCTCAGCTTCGGTCTCAACTGCGCGCTTGGTGCCGGCGAACTGCGGCAGTACGTCGAAGAGCTGTCCCGGATCTGCGACTGTTTCGTCTCGGCGCACCCGAATGCCGGGCTGCCGAACGCTTTTGGCGGCTATGACGAAACGCCGGAACAGTTGGCGGCGGAGATTGCCGACTGGGCGCGGAAGGGTTTCGTGAACATCGTCGGCGGCTGCTGCGGCACCTCGCCCGCGCACATCGCGGCGATCGCCCGGGGCGTTGCCGGAGTCCGGCCACGGCGCGTTCCGGTCAGCGAAAGAAGGCTGCGCCTGTCGGGACTCGAGCCGTTCAATGTTGGCCAGGATTCGCTGTTCGTCAATGTTGGCGAACGAACCAACGTCACCGGCTCGCGAGCCTTCGCGCGGATGATCCTCGAGGGGCGCTTCGACGATGCGCTGGCTGTCGCCCGGCAGCAGGTGGAGAACGGTGCCCAGGTCATCGACATCAACATGGATGAGGCGATGCTGGATTCGCGCGCGGCGATGGAGCGTTTCCTCAAGCTGATCGCCAGCGAGCCGGATATCTCGCGCGTGCCGATCATGCTCGACTCGTCGAAATGGGAAGTGATCGAGGCCGGGCTCAAGTGCATTCAGGGCAAGGGAATCGTCAACTCGATCTCGATGAAGGAGGGCGAGGCCGAGTTCCTGCGGCAGGCGAGGCTGGCGCGCCGCTACGGAGCGGCGGTGGTGGTGATGGCGTTCGACGAGTCCGGTCAGGCCGACAGCTTCGCGCGCAAGACGGGAATCTGCAGCCGCGCCTACCGCTTGCTCACCGAAGAGGCAGGCTTCCCGGCCGAGGACATCATCTTCGATCCGAACATCTTTGCCATCGCCACCGGCATCGAAGAGCACAACGGCTACGCCGTCGCCTTCATCGATGCCTGCGCCTGGATTCGCGCCAATCTGCAGGCAGCGCAGATCTCGGGCGGGGTATCGAACGTCTCCTTCTCGTTTCGTGGCAACGACGCGGTGCGCGAGGCAATCCACACCGTCTTCCTCTACCACGCCATCCGGGCCGGCCTGTCGATGGGCATCGTCAATGCCGGCATGCTCGGGGTGTACGACGATCTCGATCCGGAGCTGCGGGAAAAGGTCGAGGATGTGGTCCTCAACCGTCGCCCCGACGCCGGCGAGGCGCTGGTCGATTTCGCGCAGACGGTCAAGGAGGGCAAGGCGAGGGACAGTGGCCCGGACCTCGCCTGGCGCGAGCAACCCGTCGAAGAGCGCCTGACGCACGCGCTGGTCAGGGGAATCACCGACTTCGTCGTTGCCGACGCCGAGGAGTGCCGGGCGGCACTGGCGGCTGCCGGCAAGCCACCGCTGGCGGTCATCGAAGGGCCGCTGATGAACGGCATGAATGTCGTCGGCGATCTCTTCGGCGCCGGCAAGATGTTCCTGCCGCAGGTGGTCAAGTCGGCGCGCGTCATGAAGCAGGCAGTGGCACACCTGATTCCCTACATCGAGGCGGAGAAGCTGCGCACCGGTGTCGGCAACAAGGGCCGGATCGTCGTTGCCACGGTCAAGGGCGACGTGCACGATATCGGCAAGAACATCGTTGGCGTCGTGCTGAGCTGCAATGGCTATGAGGTCATCGATCTCGGCGTCATGGTGCCCTGCGACCGCATCCTGCAGGCGGCACGCGAGCATGCAGCGCAGGCGGTCGGCCTGTCCGGCCTGATCACCCCCTCGCTCGAGGAAATGAGCCATGTCGCAGCCGAGATGGAGCGGCTTGGATTCGCCGCCGCTGCCGACGGTGGCGCAGCGGTACCGCTGCTGATCGGCGGCGCGACGACCAGCCGCGCGCACACGGCGATCAAGATCGCACCAAATTACTCCGGCCCGGTGGTCTATGTTCCCGACGCTTCGCGCGCGGTGGGCGTCGTGACGCGACTGCTGTCGATCGACAGTTCAGCCGCGTTCGTCGACGAGGTCGCGGCCGACTACGCGCGGTTGCGCACCCAGCACGCGAACAAGAAGGGCAGCGTCCTCCTGCCGCTGGCCGAGGCACGCGCCAATCGCTTCGTCTGGAATGCTGACCCGGACTACCGACCCAGTCCGCCGAACAGACCGGGACTGCACGTCCTGCCGCAGGTGGACCTGGCGAGCCTGGTACCGTTCATCGACTGGGGTCCTTTCTTCCAGACCTGGGATCTCGCCGGCAGCTACCCGAAGATCCTCGACGATGCGGTCGTCGGCAGCACCGCGCGCGCAGTCTTCGGCGACGCGCAGAAGATGCTCGAGCAGTTGATCGCCGGGAACTGGTTGCACGCCAACGCCGTCTTCGGGCTCTTTCCGGCGAACGCCGTCGGTGACGACATCGAGATCTATGCCGACGAATCACGTCAGGAACGGCTGATGGCCTGGCACAACCTGCGCCAGCAACAAGAGCGGCCGCCTGGCAAGCCACACTATTGTCTGAGCGACTTTGTCGCTGGCCGCGGCACGCCGGACTGGATCGGCGCCTTCGCCGTCGGCGCCGGTTTCGGCATCGAGGAAAAACTCGCCGAGTTCGCTGCGGCGCACGACGATTACCATTCGATCATGCTCAAGGCCCTTGCCGACCGTCTCGCCGAAGCCTGTGCCGAGTGGCTGCATCGACAGGTTCGGCGTGACTACTGGGGCTACGCGGCTGCCGAGACACTCGACCAGACGGCGCTGATTCGCGAGGAGTATCGCGGCATCCGCCCCGCTCCCGGTTATCCGGCTTGCCCCGACCACACCGCCAAGCGTGCCCTCTTCGATCTGCTCGATGCGCCGCACAACGCCGGCATGGCCCTCACCGAGAGCTTCGCCATGACGCCCGCAGCAGCCGTCTCCGGCTTCTACCTGGCGCACCCGCAGGCACGTTACTTCGCCGTCAGCAGGATTGGCAACGACCAGCTCGAGGACTGGGCGAAGCGATCGGGCTTCAGCCTCGAAGAGTCGAGGCGCTGGCTGGCGCCGCTGCTCTGATCCGACCCCGGACCGGAGTGCCGGCGATGCGCGCGCAACCCCTGCCGGACTTCGTCACTGCCGACGCCGATCTGGCAGGGCGGACGACGCTGGCCCTTCCCGGGCGCGCCGCGTATCTTGCCGAGATCAGCTCGTCCCGCCAGCTGAGGCAACTCGCGGGATCCCTGCCACCGCGGCGCTTCGTTCTCGGCGGCGGCAGCAACGTCGTGCTCAGCGGCGACTTTGACGGCCTGTTGCTGCACATGGCGATCGCCGGCCGCGAACTGGTCGGCGAGGATGCAGAAGCTTGGTATGTGCGCGCCGGCGCTGGCGAGAACTGGCATCGACTGGTTCTCTGGACACTCGCCAATGGCTGGCCGGGTCTCGAGAATCTGGCGCTCATCCCGGGTACCGTCGGCGCCGCACCGATCCAGAACATCGGCGCCTACGGGCTCGAGATTGCTGATCGCTTCCTGTCGCTCGAGGCGTTCGACATGGACCGTGGCACTTCGCTGCAGCTCGCTCACGCCGCCTGTCGCTTCGCCTACCGTGACAGCGTCTTCAAGCAGCAGGGCTGGCACCTCGACGCCCGGCGGGTGGTCACCAGCGTCACCTTCCGGCTGCCGAAGGAATGGCAGGCGCTGACCGCTTACGCCGATCTGGCTGCCGAACTCGACCGCCGGCAGCTCTCCCGGCCCGACGCAAGGCAGGTCGCCGATGCCGTCATCGCCGTCCGCCGCCGCAAGCTGCCGGACCCCGCGATGCTGCCGAACGCCGGCAGTTTCTTCCAGAATCCGGTGGTCTCGGCCGAGGTCGGCGAGCGCCTGCGGCGCAGCTGTCCCGATCTCCCCTGTTACGCGCAGCCGGATGGTCGCCTCAAGATTGCCGCCGGCTGGCTGATCGAACAGAGCGGATGGAAGGGGCGCAATCTCGGCAGAGTCGGCATGTACGAGAGGCAGGCACTGGTTCTGGTCAACCGTGGCAGTGCGCTGGGAACCGAGGTGATGGCGCTGGCCCGCGCCGTCCAGGATGCCGTGCGGCAGCGCTTCGCTGTCGAGCTGACGCCGGAGCCGGTCATCCTCTGAGCGCCTTGGCGGCAGCTCCGTCGACCCTCAGAAGGACTCGTCAGGGCGCAGGAAGCGCCACTGGCCGAGTGGCAGATCGCCGAGTCGGACGGCGCCGATGCGCACGCGCTTGAGGCCGAGTACGCGCAGCCCGACGAGTTCGCACATCCGCCGGATCTGCCGCTTTCTGCCCTCGCGCAGGATGAAGCGGAGCTGATCGGCGTTCAGCCATTCCACCCGGGCCGGTTTCAGCCGGCGATCGTCAAGGCTCAGCCCATTGTTGAGGAGCGCCAGACCGCGACTGTCGAGCTGCCCTTCGACGCGAACCAGGTACTCCTTGTCGATCGTCGAATCCTCACCAACCAGTTGTCTTGCCACCCGCCCGTCCTGTGTCAGCACGAGCAGGCCGGTCGAATCGATGTCCAGCCGGCCTGCTGGCGCCAGTCCCCGGAGGCAGGCGGGATGAAAGACTGGTGTATCCGCGGTGCGGAACTGCCGTTCCGGCTGGATCAGGACGACCGCTGGCGTAAAGCCCGGCTCCGGTTGTCCCGAAACATAGCCTACGGGCTTGTGCAGCAGGATTGTCAGGCGCGCGTCCTGGTTGGCCAGCGCCCGCCGGTCGAGGGTAATCACTGCGGTCGGTGACGCACGGGTTCCGAGTTCGCTGACCCGCTTGCCGTCGACGAACACCCAGCCGCGCGCAATGTAATCGTCAGCGTCGCGCCGCGAGCACAGGCCGCGCTCGGCCATCAGCTTGGAGATGCGGACTGTCGCTGCTGGAACGTCAGCGTCGGCTGGCAGGGTGGGCTTCCCGGAGACCACTGGCGATCGCTGCTGCGGCGCTCGCGATGGCGGTGCTGTACTGCCGGTCTGCCGCCGCACCGGGGCGTCAGCCGACGCCGGACTGCGCTGCGGCCGCGTAGCGGCATCGGCTGCCGGCAGCGGCGAGTCAGCCATCGTCTTTGCCCGCCGTGTCGCGGGTGCCTTCCCGGGTGGCGTCCCCGAGTACCCCAGCGGCGATCTGCCCGGCCGCGCAGCCATTGTGCTCAGGCGATGTCGAGCAACTCGATCTCGAACACCAGTCTGGCGTGTGGCGGGATCAGCTTGCCCGCGCCGCGCGCACCATAGGCGAGTTCGGCCGGAATGGTCAGCTTGCGGATGCCCCCGACGTTCATTCCTGGAACGCCCTCTTCCCAGCCGGCGATGACGTGACGCCCGTCGAGTGGGAAGCGGAACGGCTCGTTGCGGTCGACGCTCGAATCGAATTTCTTGCCATCGGCCAGCCAGCCGGTGTAATGGACGATGACGTGCTGGCCGGAAGTCGCCGTCGGACCGCTGCCGACGATGATGTCTTCGATCTGCAGGCCGCTGGAGGTGGTGACAATGGGCATTCTGATTCCTCGTTTACAGAAAAGCGCCAAGTTTAGCCCAGCAGGGCCAGAAACGGCCAGTGGCATATCGCCTGTGGAACTCGCTCCGGTTGTGTGGCGCCGGCGACCTGCCGGCCGGCTGCGCGACGGACCGGGAGTGTGCGGGCGCCGGACGCTTTCGGTTACACTTTGCGCCAACGCTTGCCGAAGGCCTCTTGCATGGACCGACAGAAGACTGCAGATTGGAGCCGTGTCGACCGCGATGGCCTGCAGGACCTGATCGAGGCGCTGCGTGACTACGCGCCCGCCATTGAACGTGATGTCGCCCGCCTGCGGGTTGCCAAAGGCGACCGCGAAGCGCTCGACAGCCTGTTCCGCTCCCTGCACAACGTCAAGGGTGACGCTGCGCTCTGCCAGGTCGAGCTGGCGGTGGCCATGGTTCACCCGATCGAGAGCCTGCTCGCTCGCGTGCGTCGCGGCGAGGCTCGATTCACCGACGCGATGGCTGAGCTGGTGCTGCTGCTGGTCGATCGGCTGGATCTCGCGATGGGCCGCCTTGCCTCGGGCCAGGCGCTGGCTGGCCTGCAGATCCCGGCGATCGTGGACGGAATCGGAGAACTGGTGCCACTGGCGGCAAGCAAGCTCGACGAGCGGATGTCTGTGGTCATCGAGACGGTTACCGGCTTCCGTCCGCTGGCCGGGAGCGGCTCCACCAGGGGCGGCGATGCGCTCGCTCCGGACCCGGGTTCGGCGCTGCGCGCGAGCGACGATCTCTCGTTCTTTCGTTCGCTTGCGATCCAGCTGGAAAGCCGCGCGCCGTCGTTCAAGGGGCGGACCGAGCGCATCGTCCGGCTGGCCCTGGAAGCCAATCTGGCGGCCGGCAACGGCATCGATCCGACACAGCTCGAAGCGGCGGTCTATGCGCACGACATCGGCATGATGTTTCTTGCCGAGCGGCTCTGGCTCACCCCCGGCAAGATGACGGCGGAGGAAAGAGCGGCGCTGCATGTCCATCCGGTTTACGCGGCAGGTCTGCTGTCACGCATGGCGGGCTGGTCGGAGGCCGCCGAGATGGTCGCCCAACACCATGAGATGCCCGATGGCAAGGGCTACCCGCAGGGGTTGCCGGCCTCCGGCATCTGCCCGGGCGCGAAGTTGCTCGGCATCGTCGACGCCTTCGAATCGGTGATGCTGAAGCATGAGCACCGCGGCAGGAAGCGCTCGGTCCTGCTCGCAATCGCTGAAGTAAACGCTTGCGACAGGCAGTTTGCGCCGGAGTGGATTGCCCCCTTCAACCAGGTGGTGCGCCGCATCCTCAAAGTCGGATGAGCCAGGAGAGCTGCGATCCGGCCCGCCGCTTCGGGGGCGTTGCCCGCGTCTATGGCGCTGACGCGCTGCCGTCATTCTCCAGCGCCCATGTCGCCGTTGTCGGTATCGGTGGTGTCGGTTCCTGGGCGGCCGAAGCGCTCGCGCGCTCGGGTGTTGGCCGGATCACCCTGATCGACCTCGACATGATCGCCGAATCGAATGTCAACCGGCAGGTGCACGCGCTCGACGGCGAGTTCGGAAAAGCCAAGGTCAGTGCGATGGCCGGGCGCATCCGCGCCATCAACCCGCAATGTACGGTGCACGAGATCGAGGACTTCGTGACCCCGGAAAACCTTGAAGCGACCCTCGGCGGAGGAGTGGACCACGTCATCGACGCCATCGATCAGGTCCGTACCAAGGCGGCGATGATCGCCTGGGCGAAGCGCCGCGGGTTGCCGCTGATCACGGCGGGTGGCGCCGGTGGGCAGATCGATGCGACGCGCATCCAGATTGCCGACCTCGCCTGCACGATCGAGGACCCGCTGCTCGCCAGAGTGCGCTCGCTGCTGCGCAGGGATTACGGTTTTCCGCGTGCGGCGAAGGAGAAGTTCGGCATCCCGGCGGTGTTCTCCAGCGAAGCGCTGCGCCGGCCACCGCGCACCAGCGGCTGCGCACAGCCGCTGAGCGGCCTTGGTTGTGCGGGCTTCGGCTCGGCGGTGTGCGTCACCGCCTCCTTCGGGTTCCTCGCCGCCGGTGAAGTCCTGAAGGCGCTGGCGAGCAGGCCGGTCGTCGCGACAAACCCCGCCTGAGGCTGGCTGGCGGCGGTTCGAACACGCCGTCGGCAGCTGCGGGTCAGCCGATCAGGACGCGATTCTTTCCCGCTTGCTTGGCAGCGTACATGGCTTCGTCGGCCCGCTTGGTTACCGATGCCTGGGTGTCGCCTGGCCGGAAATCGGTGACGCCGGCGCTGAAAGTGATCAGCTGGCGGTTGTTGTTGTGCAGGAAGATGCGCCGGGTCAGCTCGCGCTGCAGCCGGACGATGGCCGTCTGGGCGTCTTCGACCGGCGTCTCCGGCAACACGATGATGAACTCCTCGCCACCAAAACGGGCGACGGTGTCCTGCGGCCGCATCGTTTCGCGAATCACGGTTGCCAGGTGAATCAGCGCTGCATCGCCGGCATCATGACCCAGCGAATCGTTGAGCTTCTTGAAGTTGTCGATGTCGAGCAGCGCCACACAGAGCGTTGACTGCCGCCGCTGTGCCCGTCCCAGCTCTTTCTCGAAAGCTTCTTCCAGACCGCGCCGGTTGAGTGCGCCGGTGAGCTGATCATGGCGAACCAGCGTGCTCGCCCGCTCGAGGTCCTGCTGCAGTTCGGCGATCCGTCGTTCGGTCTCGCCCACACGCTGCCGGGCGGCGCGCAGCTCGTCGCGCGAGCGTTGCGCGTTGAGCTGGATGATCGTCGTTTCACGGATCACTTCGGCGAGCACCTGTTCGAGCTGTGTGATGTCCTCGGCCTGGCTGATCTTCGCCGCGCACACCTCGATCTTGTCGTGATAGTCGGAGGTCGAATCGGCAAACTCGGCCAGGTGATCGACGAATCCGGCCAGCATCTGCTTGAGGCTTTCCCGCGCCTCGTTGAGGCTGTGCTTCAGCTGGCTCTGCTTGAAGATGACTTCCTTCAGCCGGCTTTCGGCGTCCTCGATCGAGCGAACGTTCAACGGCTCGGCGACGATGTCGCGAACGATGTCGATCTGTCCGCGTAGCCAGCGGTCCTCGACGACCAGCTCGCCGACGTTCTCGAGCAGCAGCTGCAGCAGCTTGAGGAGGCCGGCACGCAGTTCGGCGCGGTCTTCGGCCAGAAGCTCGAGGCGAAAGGCGAAGCGCTTGATGCCGGCCAGCAGATCTTCCAGGCCGCCGCGCGAGCTGGCGGTGCGCACCTTGTGCACCAGCGCACGGGCGTCGGCGGCCAGCTCAGGCTCGTTGGCGAGTTGCGAGCCCGTGAGTGCTTCCAGCAGGTAGGCGAAGAGATTGCGCAGCTGCGCCGGCGAATCGCCCTCGCCGTCGGCCGTTTCGGCGGCGCCTTCGGCCGTACGTTGCGGCTGGCTCGTCGCGGTCTCGACTGGCTCGGCTGTCAGCAGCGGCATGTCCTCGCCAGCCGGGGAGCCGGCAGACCAGGACTTGACGAGGCCCTGCAGCCGTGCGAACAGCACCTCGGCGCCGCTCGAACCGCTGGCCAGAACACGTTCGAGGGCTTCACGCTTGCGGGCGACGGTGAGCCCGGCCTGCTTGTTCTCCCATTCGCGCAGAAAGTCGCCGAGCAGCTCGTTCCAGGGCAGTTCCTGCTCCTTGCCGACCTGCCGCACGAGGTCGGAAAGCCCGGCGCCAAGCTGCTGCCAGTTGCTCGCGGCAAACGCCTGTTCCAGTCGCCGTGCCATTCGCTGTTGCGCCAGCGTCTCCTGTGGCAGGGATGCAAGCAGAGCCCTGAACTCGCGGTGTGGCAGAGCTTCACCCGGGTCGGTGCCGGCAATCTCGTTGTATAGCGCCCGATAGTTGTCGGGCGACGGAGACAGCCGGCGAACTGCCAACAAACGCAGAGCCTCGCGCGCAATCTCCGAAGGGTTAGAGAGCTTTGCCATGGTTTTCCACCGAGAAGCAGTCGGGGCATTCTAGCAGCGTGGGGGATACCGGGAAAGCTTGGGATCCGCCCGGTACAACCGGGTAGTCGCTACGGCAAGCGGCTGCCCGCGATCGGCATCGGAATCCGGATCGCTGATCCCGCACGATGGTCGCGGCGGCAGTCGTTGATCCATGTCAACACATCGGGTCTTCGTCCGCGTACGCTTGTGTGTCCAAGACAACCACTTCTTGAGGTCAGCTCGTGAGTGCGACAGGTTTGCTCCAGTGGTCCGACGAGTTCAGTGTCAACATCCAGGAGATCGACGAGCAGCACAAGGTGCTTGTCGATCTCCTCAACGAACTGCACCGGGCGATTCGCGAGCATCACGGCAAGGCGACCTCGCGGGAAATCCTCGACCGTCTGGCCGAATACACCCGGACACACTTTTTGCTCGAAGAGAGCCTGATGCGGCTGACGCACTATCCCGGTCTCGAGATCCACAAGCAGCAGCACCAGGACCTGATGCATCAGGTCGCGACGTTGCAGCACAAGCTGAATACGGAAAACGTCGCGATCAGTTTCGAGTTGCTTCACTTCCTGCGGAACTGGCTGATCCAGCACATCAACGACAGCGACAAGCGTTTCGGTGTGCATTTCCACAAGGTCGGTCTGGCCGCGCACGCGCACTGGAGCAAGGATACTGTACTGACGATGAAGAAGAAGAAATGGTGGTGGAAGTTCTGGTAAGCGCCGGATTGGCCGCGAACCCGTTCCCCAGGATCAGGGCGCAACGTGGAGATGGTGCGACCGCTCGCTGCTCGGGTATAATCTGCCGCGAAGTGCCGTGCCCCCGTAGCATGAAGGTCGTGCAGTTGATTTGTAATCATCAGGTCTTGGTTCGATTCCGAGTGGGGGCACCATAGAATCAATTGGTTAGGGTTGTCCGCGGGGTGGATTTTCTGTCCTTCTTTCCTGTGTACCCCTTGTGTACCCGGATTCGCGCAACGCGGATGCACGTCGGCCGGCAGATCATCGTCGATGTCGACCACAGGCATCGCGACGTCGAACCGGAGTTGATGCAAACCGATGGACGGGGCTTCGTGAGCAGCACGTCTTCCAGTCTTGCGAGGCGACGTTGCAGGGCGCTCACTGCAGTACCTGCTCGGGCAGCAGAAGCACGTGGCACGGACGGCGATCGGTGCGAGCCAGTGCTTCGGCCTTCGGCCGTTCGATGAAGTCGTCTTCGGCCTCGTCGGAGCGGCGGTCGACGATCTGGTCACCACTGACTGCACGAACAACCTCATCGCGATCGGTGCCGATGATGCGGCGGATGATGATGGCGACCTGGTTCGCGTCCGGGCGGGACGCCTCCAGCGTGAGCTTTCGACGTTCAAGCGGCTTGCTCAGCCGGCGTTCGAGTGGTCCGCTCACTTCTTTTCCTCAAGCGCACTGATGCGCTGTTCAAGCGCCTGCGTCTCCACCGCCTTGCGTCTCGCGTCGACGATGCCGGCCAGAGTCGCGGCCTCGCCGGGCAGAAATGCTGGCGCTCCCTCTCGCGCTTCCTCGAATAGGAATGCCACGTCAGCCGGGTGAAGGTGACCGGTTTTCGATTGGCCGATCCAGGCGCGGCGGAACGTGGTCAGGCGGCGCCGCCGAGTAGTGGTGCCCGTTGAACTGTGGGAGAGCCTGCCTGCCGCGCCTTCCACAGATCGAAGGTGGCTTGTTGCGCCATCCATGCGTCAGCACGTCCACCGTTCTCCACGCCAAGCCAGCCTTCGAGCCGCAGGGCCATTTCCGGGGAGATCGCGGCGCGACCGTTCAGCACGCGCGAGAGGGCGGCGCGGGTCACGCCTAGTTGTGCGGCAGCGGCGGTAACGCTCAAGCCCAAGGGGGGTAGGACATCGTCGCGCACCGTCTCGCCGGGGTGTGCCGGGGCGTGCATCCTGCTCATGCGTTTTTCCTAGTGGTAGTGCAGCTGTACCAGCGCCACCCGGATTCGAGCGCTGCCGGCATGCGGCCGTCGAGAAGCGCCAAATCGGCGTCGAACGCGTTCCGGGATTGACGCTGCTTCACGGGAGCTCATACGCTCCCGAT
>DDUX01000109.1:80679-97671 GCA_002345025.1 Candidatus Accumulibacter iunctus
AGTTTCCTGACCTCACCGGGTGCCGGGCCTCAGCGCACCCGTTCGCACGCCGAGTGCCGGCCGGCGCGGCGCGTGTGGATTGCCTGTGCATTCGCCCTGCTGTCGTCCGCATGCATGATCGGTCCCGACTTCAAGCGGCCGTCGGTACAGCTTGCCGACGACTGGATGGAGGCCGGCAGCGAGACGATCGATTCCCGCCGCGCGCCGTATCGCGAGTGGTGGTCGTCGCTCAATGATCCGGTGCTGTCGAAGCTGATCGACCTCGCCCATGAGCAGAACCTCAGCCTCCTCACCGCCGGCGTCCGCGTCCTCGAGGCGCGCGCGCAGCTTGGCGTCGCCATCGGCGAGATCTACCCGCAGCAGCAACAGCTCACCGCCACCGCGAGCTACGAGCGGATCCCGGTCTCGGTGCCGTATGCGCCCATCGACAACACGTTCTGGCAGCTCGCGTTCGGCGCACAGGTCGGCTGGGAACTCGACCTGTGGGGCAAGGTGCGGCGCGGCATCGAGTCGGCCAGCAGCGCCTTTCTCGCGTCGGTCGCTGCCTACGACGAGGTGCTCGTCACCCTGACCGGCGACGTCGCCAGCACCTACGTCAGGATTCGCACCATCGACGTGCAGCTCGACATCGCCCGCGAGAACATCCAGCGCCAGCAGAAGGCACTGGCGATCGCGCGTGCCCGCTTCGCCGGCGGCGTCGTGACCAGGCGCGACGTGTACCAGGCGGAGAACGTCCTCGGCGCCACCGAAGCGACGATTCCCCAGCTCACCATCGAGCGACGGAAAGCGACGAATGCGCTCAGCGTGCTGCTCGGCATGCCGCCGGCGCCGCTCGACGACCTGCTGGCGGGAACGTCCGGGATCCCGGTCGCGCCCGCGAGCCTGGCCGTCGGCATTCCCGCCGACCTGTTGCGGCGCCGCCCCGACGTTCGCAAGGCGGAGCTCCAGGCGGCGGCGCAATCGGCGCAGATCGGCCTCGCCAAGGGCGCGCTCTTCCCCTCCTTCTCGCTCATCGGCAGCATCGGCAGGCTGAGTTCCGACGTCGGCCAGTCGAGCCTTGGCTCCGGCAGCGTCGGCTACTCCGCCGGACCCGCGATCCAGTGGAACATCCTCAACTACGGCCAGATCACCAACAACGTGCGCGTGCAGGATGCCAAACTGCAGGGGCTGCTCGTCGACTACCGGAACGTCGTGCTCAAGGCGCAGCAGGAGGTGGAGAACGGCATCACCGAGTTCAGCCAGTCGCGCGTCGAGGCGGCCTTGCTGCAGACGAGCGTCGTCGCCGCGACGGGCGCATTCCAGATCGCCCTCCTGCAGTACAAGGAGGGCACCGTGGACTTCAATGTCGTGCTGAACGCCGAGGAGAACCTCTACAAGGCGCAGAACAGCCTCGCGGTCGCCCAGGGCAACATCCCGCTCGGCCTGATCAAGGCATACCGCGCGCTGGGGGGTGGATGGGAGTTGCGCGATGGTCGCGATTTCGTGCCGCTGGCGACGCGGGAAGAGATGGCAGCCCGCACCGATTGGGGGGCGCCGGAGCTGTTGCGCCCGCAAGCGCCCGGCCTGCCGGGGCCCGAGGACGTCGGGCCCCTGCTCCGCCCGCCCGAGTGGTGATCCGCTGAGTCGGCCCGAGTGTACGGGAGAGCGCAAATGATCGCTTCGAGCGCGCGCCGCTGCTGCGCTTTCCTGCACCTGCTCGCCGTCGCGGCGGCGGTGGCGTCGATGCCCGGCTGCCGGGATGCGCAGGACGCCGCGGCCCCTCCGCCTCCGGCCGTCACCGTGGCGAAGCCGGTCACCGAGAGCGTCGCCAACTACCTCGACTTCACGGGCAACACCGCGGCGACGCAGAAGGTCACCGTGGTGGCGCGCGTCGAGGGCTATCTCGAGAAGATCCATTTCACCGACGGTCAGCAGGTGAAGAAAGGCGATCTCCTGTTCACCATCCAGCAGGCGCAGTACCAGGCGCAGCTCAAGAAGGCGCAGGCGCAGGTGGCGGTGGAGAAGGCGGCGCTCTGGCACGCGACCACCGAGCTGCGGCGCTACACCGACCTGGTCAGGCAGGACGCCGCCACGCAAACGCAGGTTGACCACTGGCGGACGGAGAAGGAGCAGGCGAGGGCCAGGCTGCTCGCCGCGCAGGCACAGGTCGAAATCGCGCAGCTCACCCTGGGTTACACGCTGGTCAGGGCACCGATCGCTGGGCGCATCGGCCGGCACCTGGTCGACACGGGCAACCTCGTCGGCGGCATCGGCCAGCCAACGTCGCTCGCCGAGATCGAGCAGATCGACCCCATCCACGTCTATTTCACCATCGACCAGCGCGAGCTCCTGCGGCTGATCGAGCGGCAGAAGACGCTGCCGCGCGACGCGATCAGCAGCGGGCTCGTTCCCGCGACCTTCGGCCTGCTCACCGAAGAAGGCCATCCGCACCAGGGGCACCTCGACTTCGCCGCCATCGGCATCGCGCCGACGACCGGCACCCTGCAGGTGCGCGGCGTCTTCGCCAATCGCGACCAGCGGATCCTGCCCGGCCTCTTCGCGCGGCTGCGGGTGTCCGCCCTGGAACCGAAGGACGCCCTGCTCGGCAAGACCGCCGGCGTCCGCGGCTGGGTGACGATCGGCGGCTATTCCGCGCTCGACTCGGCCAAGCTCGCCAACGCAGTGACGACCTTCGTCATCTACGACGACTGGGACAGGCGCCCGCCAGGATTCTCCCAGTTGCAACTGATTGGCGAGCTGCAGCAGAAGTTCAAGTCGATCCCGCAGGCGAGCTTCGCCGTCCTGCCGCCGTCGCCGATTCCCGGCCTGGGCGTCGCCTTTGGCTTCCAGATGATGATCGAGGATCGCGCGGGCCTCGGAGCGCGGGGACTGCAGGCGGCGACCAACGAACTGCTGCGCCGGGCGAGCGACGAGCCCGGGTTCCTTCGCCTCGCTTTCACCACCTTCAGCGCCGACAGCCCGCAGCTCCTTCTCGATCTCGACCGCAACCTGGCAAGGGCCCTCGGAGTTCCCGTCGACGAGGTGTTCCGGACGGTGCAGACCCATCTCGGCTCGAGCTACGTGAACCTCTTCAACCAGTTCAACCAGAGTTTCCAGGTGCGCGTGCAGGCCGATGGGGAATACCGCCGCAGCGTCGAGGACATCCGCAATCTCGCCGTCGCCAACCGCAGCGGACAGATGGTGCCGCTCGGCGTGCTCGCCGATCTGCGCCCGATGCTCGGCCCGGAGCTGATCTATCGCTTCAATCTCTACCCGGCCGCCGCGCTCATCGGCATCCCGACGCCGAAATACAGCTCGGGCGAGGCGCTCGGCCGGATGCACGATCTCGCCTCGGCGACGCTGCCGCCCGGCATGGCCTACGAGTGGACGGGGCTCGCCTACCAGGAAAAGCTGATCGGCAACCAGTCCTATCTCCTCTTCGCGCTGTCGATCGTCCTCGTCTTCCTCGTCCTCGCGGCGCAGTACGAGAGCTGGACCGATCCACTCGCCGTCGTCCTGACGGTACCGATGGCGCTCGTCGGCATCGTCATCGCGCTGCTGCTGCGGCGCTTCCCGATCGACATCTACACGCAGATCGGCCTCGTGCTGATGACCGCGCTGGCGGCGAAGAACGCGATCCTCATCGTCGAGTTCGCGCGCCTGCTGACGGCCGCCGGCATGGCGCCGACCGAAGCGGCGATCGAAGCGACGCGGCGCCGCTTCCGGCCGATCGTCATGACCTCGCTGGCCTTCATCCTCGGCGTCGTGCCGCTGCTCACCGCCACCGGGGCAGGCGCCGCGAGCCAGCAGGCGCTCGGCACCGTCGTCTTCGGCGGCATGCTGGCCTCCACCTTTCTCGCCATACCCTTCGTCGCCGTCTTCTACGTGCTTCTGCACCGCCCCGCCGCGAGCGGGTCAACGCCTTGAGCGAGCGAGCAGCGATGGCTGCGCATGGCTGGTGGCAGGGGTCCGGAGATGGTCGCTACGGTTGAGCAGTCAGCGGACAGCCCGCGCGGCGGTGCTGTGGGCGCCAGCGCGCGTGCTTCATGCTTCCGCCAATTCCTGCGACAACTCGGGATGCTTGACGATCAGCCGAAGCAGGCACAGGACGCCCCCCGGGGGCGCGAACCGGCCTTGTTCCCAATCTCGCAACGTTGCCACGGGGGTTTGAATGCGCTCAGCGAAGGCCGCCTGGGTCAGGCCGGACTTCTCCCGCGCCTGGCGCACCAGGATCTGCTCTGGCGTCGTTACCCGCCCAAGACCCGCCTGCGCCTCCAGCAGCGCCTGACGCAGATCAGGCAGGGATTCGCCGGCATCGGACTCAATGGCCGCTGCCACCTTCTCAATGTCAACGTTCATTTTCTTCATGGCCATGCCCCACTGCCTTTCTGATTTCCCCGGGTCGGGGTTTCGATCACGGTGCGCACGAAGTGAAGTCTAAGGAATTCCCGTAGCGCATCAAGGGCTCCGGACGGGGTAGTTCGTGGGCATTCGCGAAAGGACAAGAAAACGAGCGGCACGGACGAGAGTCAATGAGCCTGCATCAAGCAGCGTCAATGTCGAATTTGGGCCCGGAAGCCCCTGAAAAGTCATGCGAATCCCGCCCCGCTCAGTGCCTGTGCTCATCCGCCTGGCCGGACCGGCCGGGCGGATGAGCACAGGCACGAGTCCTCCCACGACGGGCGATGACAACTCGTCATGCTGCAGTCTGGACCCTTGCGCATTGGCACCTGGCAGGCAATGCGCTGGTCGAATTCGTACTCCGGCACTGGTTGGGCCTGCGCTTCGTCCTCGCCCATGTTGGCGTCCTGCCTCTCCCGGAGCGGGGGCGCACGGGCTTTCATCAGACGTGGCGGCGAGGTCGCTTTGCCCAAGTGGCTCAGGATCTCGCGGACGGCACCGGCGTCGGTGATGACGGCGATGATTCGCATCTCGCCGCCGCAGCGTGCACAGACGAACGGAAAGACCTCATGGCAGCAATGCCGGAAGATTCCTCGCGGCAAACGCGATTGGGCAAACGATTCGTCGTCACCGACGGATTTCGACACCGGAATTCCGCCCTGACTTTGACGCAAGTCCTTGCGGCGCCTTGCTCCCGGAAATATCATTATTGTTGAAATATTCCACAACCGGAGCAAGCCATGGCTACCATGAACTTCAGCGTTCCTGACGACGTCAAGGAAAGCTTCAACCAGACCTTTGCCAACCAAAACAAGAGCGCCATCGTGACCCGCCTGTTGCAGGAAGCCGTCGCGCAGGCGCGGCGCAAGGCGCAAAGCGACGCCGCGTTCATGCGTATCCTCGTGCGCCGGCAACAGGCGCCGCATGTTTCCAGCGAGGAGATCCTCCAGATGCGCGACGATATCCGGGCCGAATCCGACAGCGCCCACGGCATCCCGGGGCGATGACCCGCTATGTGATCGACGCCAGCGTCGCGATCAAATGGTTCCTGCCCGATGCGGCGGACGAAGCCGATACGCTGCAAGCGCTGGAGCTGTTTCTGCGACTGCGGGCGGCGGAAGTCTCGCTGGTGCAGCCGGCGCACTGGAAAGCCGAGGTGGCCAGCGTGCTGGCGCGCCGCGCGCCGACCACTGCCGCCGCCGACCTTGACGACCTGAACCTGCTCGAAGGCATCCAGATCATCGACACGCCGATGATCTATCGTCGCGCCGTGGAGCTTGCCGTCGGCTTGTCACACCACCTGTTCGACACGCTGTACCACGCCACCGCGATCGAAAGCGAAGCGCTGATGATTACTGCCGACCGCCGCTACCATGACAAGGCGGCCCATCTCGGACGCATCGTGCTGCTCGAACAGCTTGCCGCATGAACGACATCGAGTTCCGGGGACAGCCGGAGTTCCAGTCTGTGTGCCCGCCCGACACGCGTATTCCCACTCGGCTTCGCTTGGCAATTCGGCTGCCGCTCTCGCCGTGAAGGCTTGCAGGCGAACGAGGAAGCCATCCGGCGGCGGAACGATGTAGTTCCAGCTCACCTGCTTGACCGGATGCAGCGGCCCGACGCGGTTCTTCGCATTGAAGTGGCGTGGGTTGCTGCCCATTACCGCCTGCCACAGCGCCTGCGTGCACGCGCCGTGGCCAGCCAGAAACCGCTGGGAATCGTCGTCGGCAACTGCTGCGGCCGGCGCTCGTCACCCATCAGAAGGACGCCCGCTTCGATCCAGCGCAGGCGTTGCACTTCGCCCGCGACCTGCAGATCTGCCCACGGACCGAAGTGATCGTCGCCCCAGGCGCTTGCCCACTGCGGCGGAAACGCATCGGGACCGCGACGCTGCCATTCGGCAAGATCGAAGACGGCACCCATCGTACCGCAGCGTCGGGCAACGCACCCGGGCCATTGGCGACTCCGACGCAGACCACCCTGTGCGAATCGAGGCCGGCGGCGAGCCACTGCTTCTCGATCGTCAGCACCCGGTGCTGGGCGAGAAAGCCGTTCAGTTCTTCCTGTGCCGCACGGCCGTCGAGGGCGTGGATGGCGAAAAAGTGTAGCTCGCTGCTCATGTTCCTCCTCCTTCAAAGCCGCCTGAAAACCTGGTTGCAGCCCCCGTCCCGGGTGCCGGCTCTCTGGTGGGGGCGCAGATGCGCCATCTGATTGGCTCGGCGCATGGTTGGCTGGGCGGCTTGGGGTTTTCTGCCGCGGCCCTGCAACTGGCCGACCGGGACCGCTGGATCGGATGGGACGTGGCGACGCGCCGGGGACACCTGTAGCGCGTGGTGGGCATGAGTCGCTTTTTGATTCGGCCGTCGGTGAATTGTCACAAGCTCGCCTCGCGGGTGCTGGGATCACGCTGCTGATCCGCATCATGTTCACCTTGCTGCGCTACCGCATCAACCCGCAGGGCGCCTACGGCAAGACCGTCAGCGTCGGTTACCGGTTCAACGACCCCTACGAGGACTTCGCGCTGATCCTGCGCGACGGCATCCTCGAAGCGATCCCGCGGCGCACAAAGCCGGTCGAAGCCCGGGTGGAGATGACCCGCAAGCAGTTCGACGCCATCTTCGCGGGGTCGCTCAGCCACGAACGGGCGGCCTCGCTGGGTGCCTGCATCACCGGCGCCGGGCGCGCGATCGCAACCCTGTTCGCCGTCTTCGACCGGCCCGACGAGCAGCCGGTGCCGAACACCGCCCTGCGCTGATTTCCGCGCTGGCAAGCCGCCGCGGCCGACGCACCAGCTGGGCCCCGGGGCTGGTGTGGAAAGGGGGTGAACGGAGACCCTGCGTCATGCGGGCGGACAACCCGCCAATGCCGGCCGGCCGGCCATGCGGTCCTCCGTCCAACGGACCAGCTCGGCAACGAACGGAGCGTCCGGCGCGAGCAGGGAGAGATGATCGCGTTCGTCGTAAGTCCGGTACTCCAGGGCTTGCCCGGCGTTGCAGAGTCCTTGCACGAACCCGGCCTGGATCGCCGGCAGCACCAGGTCGTCCGCGAGTCCCTGCGCGATCAGCCAGGGTTGCCGCAACGGCCGGGCCGGCGTGTTCTGCGCCAGACGCTGGCCGAACGGCCCGCTCGCCGGCGGCACCCGGAAGAGGCTGCCCCCCGCAGCCAGCGCTTCGGCGACCGAGAAGAGTGCCTCGCGGCCCGCCAGGCAACGTCCGGACATGTCCCGCGCCAGCAATCGCGTCGGTGCAGAGACGTAGGCGTCGATCTTCACGTCGGGATGCGCTTCGCTGTAGCTCCGCAGGACGAACGACGACATGATGCGGCCGACCGTCGTCCCCTGCACCGCCTCCAGCAGCGGCCACAGATCGCTGGCCAGCGCCATGGCGGCGATCTACGTCTATCCTCTGGAACCGGCCTGGCGCGACCGGCTGGGGCTTCCCGAGCCACTTCGGCGCCCGGCGCCGGCAATCGGCGAGGGCCTGGAGGGCGACGCATGGGCGGCGCATGAGTTTGGCGGTGCCCTCTTGGGTGATCGGCGCCTGAGCCAGCGTCTGGTCGACAGCGTCCTCATCCAGTCCCCGATGCCGTCAGCAGCAGCCTGCCACAGCTCCCGGCGCGTCTCGATGAATATCGGCGCGATCTCCGGCACAACCGAGGTGTCACGAGCGGGACCGTCAGTTCGCGCAAATTTCTGGAGTGACCGCGGTTAGAAAGTCAGGCAGGCGCTGGAAGAACCAACCAGCCTCAACGTGCTGCCCATCCTCCCCGAGATCATCAAGATTGGCGTCCGCGCGATCAAGGTCGAGGGCCGCCAGCGCAGCCCGACCTACGTTGCCCAGGTCACGCGCACCCTGCGTGCCGCGCTCGACTCGCTCCGCGAGGGAAGCGAACGCTTCCACGTCAAGCCGGTGTGGCAGGCCGAGCTGGCCAAGGTCTCCGAAGGCAGCCAGGCGACACTCGGCACCTACAACCGGCCATCGCGCTGCAGGGGTACCGCGTATGAAACTCGCCCTCGGCCCCCTGCTCTGGTTCTGGCCCAAGGCCGAAGTCATGGAGTTCTACGCCGAAATGGCGCATAACCCGGCCCTCGACATCATCTACGTCGGCGAAGTCGTCTGCTCGCGCAGCCAGCAACTGCGCACCACCGACTGGATCGGCCTCGCCCGTGACCTGACCGATGCCGGCAATGAAGTCGTCGTTTCGGCGCAAGCCCTGATCGAATCGGAAAGCGACCTCACGGCGCTGCCCCGACTGATCGACGACTCGGGCTGCAGCCTCGAAGCCAACGACCTCGGTGCGGTCAACCTCGTTCACGGGCAGGATTTCGTCGCCGGCCCGCACCTGAACATCTACAACGAAGCGACGCTGGCCTCTTTCGCCCGCTTCGGCCTCAAGCGCTGGGTGCCGCCGCTCGAAGGCACGCGCGCCATGATCGAAACTCTGCACGCCAGCCGCCCGACTGGCGTCGAGACCGAAGTCTTCGTCTACGGCAAGCTGCCGTTCGCCTTCTCGGCGCGCTGCTTCACCGCTCGCCACTTCGACCTCAACAAGGATGACTGCCCGTTCAAGTGCCTCGACCACGCCGAGGGGCTGACGCCGAAAACCCGCGAGGAGCAGGATTTCCTCACCATCAACGGCATCCAGACGATGTCGGCGCGAAGCTACAACCTGCTGCACGAAATCCCCGACATGTGCGTCCAGGTAATCGACAGCGGCGGCATCGCCCACTTCACTTGTCACGGCGGTCTCTTCCGCCCGGTCTCCCACGCCGGGCGCGAACCCGATCTCGCCTTCGCCGCCAACCTCGCGGCCTACCTGCAACGCCTCGCCCGCCAGGAAGACCCGGACACACTCTTTTACAACCGCGAACTGGAAATCACCGGCGACACCGAATTGGGCCTGCTGGTCAAGAACATGCTCGATGCGGTGGCGTGGCCCACGCTGCCCCGCCTGCCGCTACCACCGCGCTGACTTCGCGCACGACCGGACGAATGTCGCTGCCCACATCGGGCACGAGCAACAATTTCTGCTTCCCCTCCAACGGCCGTTAAGCTACGCTACACGGATGATCAACAGCTTCCGGCATCGGGGAATCGAAGCATTCTTTGCGACCGGCTCGACAGCGGGGATTCAGCCTCATCATGCCGCTCGTCTGGCGCGGCAGCTTGAACAATTGAACCGCGCCAGACGAGCGGAGGACATGAACGTGCCGGGTTGGAGACTGCACGCTCTTTCGCATGAGCTTGCGGGGCACTGGTCGGTGTGGGTCAATGGCAACTGGCGACTGACCTTCAGCTTTGAAGGCGAGGATGCGGTCTTGGTCGATTATCGGGATTACCATTAGGAAGAATTCATGGGACGCATGTTCAATCCGCCGCACCCCGGCGAGACCCTCAAGGAAGACATCCTTCCCGCCCTTGGCCTGACCGTGACCGAAGCCGCCCAGCAACTCGGCGTCACCCGCACCGCCTTGTCCCGTGTGCTCAATGGACACGCGGCGATCTCCCCCGAAATGGCACGCCGTATCGAAGCCTGGCTCGGCCCAGACCGCGGTGGTCGCGCCGAGTTGTGGCTGGGGATGCAACTGGATTACGACCTGTGGGTTGCCGAACAGAAGCCGGCCCCCAAGGTAGTTCGGGCGCCGGAATTGGTAAGTGCATGATTGCAGGGATAGAAGGACAAGAAATCCAACGGTACCGACGAGAGTGCATGAGTCTTCATCAAGCAGCGTCAATGTCGAATTTGGGCCCGGAAGCCCCTGAAAAGTCATCCGAATCCCGCCCCGCTCGCCTCGGCTTGCGTGCCACGCTGGAGCAAGAGACTGTGCTGCGTCGTGCGGCCGCCGTGTCGCACAAGTCCTTGACCGATTTCATCCTCGACAGCGCGTGCCTGGCCGCCGAGCAAACCCTCCTCGACCAACGCCTGTTCATGGTTTCAGGTAGTCAGGTTCAGGCCCTGATGGAATTGCTGGAACGTCCGAAGCAAGCCAACGAAGGGCTGCGTGACCTGTTTTCGCGCAAGGCCCCCTGGGATGGCCGATGAGCCTGTCGGCGCCGGAACCACTGGGCACGCAACACCGGCTGGAAGGGTTTGACTGCGGCAAGCCGTCGCTGAACGATTGGCTGCTGCGACACGCACGCCAGGCGCAGGGCAGCGGTTCCGCCAAGACCTTCGTCGTGGTGCACGACGAAAGGGTAGCGGGCTACCACAGCCTCACCGTTGGTCAGGTCGACACGCTGGATGTACCCGAGCGCGTGCGCAAGGCAATGGGCCACTACCCGGTGCCCTTCGTCATTCTGGCGCGGCTGTCGCCGACGGTCGGCAAGATGCACGGCGGTGGCATCAGTCGCACACCGGCCGCGCGAGTCGGGCCCAAGGATTCGCTCGCGCTGAGCCGACGGTGATCCCGGGGTGATCAGCCATGGTCATTGGTGACAATGGCCGGCGCTGTGGTCAAACCTATGCCGATGGAAGCGGGAATACTGACCATCACCCTGCAGCCTGACTGGAAGGCAGCGCTGTGTGCATCGGCGCGAAAGGCGTTGAAGGCGGATTCTTCGCAGGGTGATCGGCTCAATTTCGAGTCCGCAGCCGCATTTTTCGGGAAGCTCACCGAACGTCGGTGGGCGATGATTCATGCGCTGCAAGGCGCTGGCGAAGTGCCGGTGCGCGAACTGGCGCGCCGTGTCGGCCGGGACGTCAAGCGAGTGCACGAAGATGCAGGGGTGTTGGTCTGCCTCGGCTTGATCGGGCGCACGGCACGTGGCGGCCTGCTCTGTTCCTATGACGAAATTCATGGCGATATGCATCTGCGGCATGCGGCGCAGCACAGCCTGATCCTTGGTACCCGGCCGACGCTCGCCAAGTATGACCGCGCCGGCAGCAGCGTGCAGGCGATGCGGCGGCAATACGGCAGCCGGTTCGAACTGCCGCACTTCCTCAACCTCGAGATCGCCTGTGGTCCCTTTCGCACCTGGTTCCGCAGCGCGCCAGCCCCGCAGCGAACTCGGCAGCCACCCGCGTCCCGAGCGCTTCCGGCCCGATGACCTCACAGTCGCTGCCGTACTCCATGATGTCCCTGATCAGCTCGCGGTCGTCGGGGCAGGGAACGCGCAACTCGTAGCGGCCGTCCTCGAGAAACGCGCCCTCCTGATTCGCGTGCCAGCGCTCGGAAGCGGCCCAGCGGACCCGTTCCGGCGTGAAGTGTGTATTCCACGGCAAACTGGACAGTCATTTGTCCTGGCGTAGCGCGCGGGATTGCTGTGGCCTCGCCTGAACGGCAACCGCGCCGGCAGAGAGCATTCGCCAATCTCGAAGAGCTATTGACACAGGTTTCTCACTGTGGGACGTTGCACAGCATCCGGCCAGCCGCCGGGACACGCTCGAATGGTGCGACCATGCGTCAATGGGTTGCCTTCGATATGCCGTTCTGGTGCGGCTCTCTCGGAGCCAAGGTTTGCCCGCAAGGGAAGTGCGTTCATCAATCACCAATAATGAGGAGACAAGATGCTCTACGCCGCCCCCGGCACCGCAGGTGCCAAGATCGCCTACCAAGCCCGCTACGACAACTTCATCGGTGGCAATTGGCTCGCCCCGGTCAAGGGTCAATACTTTGACGTCATCACACCGATCAGCGGCAGGCCCTATACCCAGGTGGCTCGCTCCACCGCCGAAGACATCGATCTGGCACTCGACGCTGCGCATGCCGCCGCCGACAAGTGGGGCCGCACCGCCCCCGCCGATCGGGCCAACGTGCTGCTCAGGATCGCCGATCGCCTGGAAGCCAACCTCGAAATCCTCGCCTACGCCGAGACGGTGGATAACGGCAAGCCGATGCGCGAAACACTGAATGCCGACATTCCGCTCACCATCGACCACTTCCGCTATTTCGCCGGCTGCCTGCGCGCGCAGGAGGGCGGTATCAGCGAGATCGACGAGCACACCGTCGCCTATCACTTCCACGAACCACTCGGTGTCGTCGGCCAGATCATCCCGTGGAACTTCCCGATCCTGATGGCCGCCTGGAAGCTCGCCCCGGCCATCGGCGCCGGCAACTGCGTGGTGCTCAAACCGGCCGAGTCGACGCCGATCAGCATCCTGATCATGGCCGGGCTGATCGCCGACCTGCTGCCGCCCGGGGTGCTCAATATCGTCAATGGCTACGGCCGTGAAGCCGGCCTGCCGCTCGCCACCAGCCGCCGCATCGCCAAGATCGCCTTTACCGGCTCGACCACCACCGGTCGAGTCATTGCCCAGGCCGCCGCCAACAACCTCATTCCGGCCACCCTGGAACTCGGCGGCAAGTCGCCCAACATCTTTTTCGCAGACATTGCCAAGGCCGACGACAGCTTCTTCGACAAGGCCATCGAAGGCCTGGTGCTGTTCGCCTTCAACCAGGGCGAAGTGTGCACCTGCCCCTCGCGCGCGCTGATTCAGGAGTCGATCTACGACCACTTCATGGAGCGTGTGTTGCAGCGGGTGGCGGCCATCAAGCAGGGCAGTCCGCTCGACACGGATACGATGATGGGCGCGCAGGCTTCGCAGGAGCAGATGACCAAGATCATGTCCTACCTCGATCTCGGCAGACAGGAAGGCGCCGAACTCCTGATCGGCGGCGAGCGGGCCCACTTGGGCGGCGACCTGGAGGACGGCTACTACGTCCAGCCGACGCTGTTCAAGGGCCACAACAAGATGCGCATCTTCCAGGAGGAAATTTTCGGGCCGGTGCTCGCGGTGACCACTTTCAAGGACGAAGCGGAGGCGCTGGAAATCGCCAACGACACGCTGTACGGTCTTGGTGCCGGCGTCTGGAGCCGTGACGGCAATGTCGCCTACCGGATGGGCCGCGCCATCAAGGCCGGCCGCGTGTGGACCAACTGCTACCATGCCTACCCGGCGCACGCTACCTTCGGGGGCTACAAGGAGTCCGGCATCGGCCGCGAGACGCACAAGGTGATGCTTGACCACTACCAGCAGACCAAGAACCTGCTCGTCAGCTACAGCGAGCAGAAACTCGGCTTCTTCTGATTGCAGGCTTGCCTTTCAGCGAACAACTCCCCTGGGCGAGCGGACGCCCAGGGGCACGGAGGCCAGGATGGTTGAAAGAGTCATTGCCACTGAAGCGGCGCTCAAACTGATCGAGTTCCTCAAGCGGAAGCACGGTCCGCTGATGTTCCACCAATCCGGCGGCTGCTGCGACAACAGCGCCGCCAACTGCTACCTGCCGGGAGAGATCACCATCGGCGCGGGCGACGTATTCCTCGGCGAGATTGGTGGCTGCCCGTTCTACATCGGCAAGTCGCAATACGAATACTGGAAGCACACCCAGTTGATCATCGACGTGATTGACGGTCACGGCGGCACCTTCTCGCTTGAAGGACCAGAAGGCAAGGCCTTTCACACGCGCTCGCGGGTATTCAGCGATGCGGAGGTGGCAGATCTGGGCCAGGACGCTTGACGGCCATCCATCGGGCTTCATACACTGATCAGGCTCCGTCGGACCCGGGTCCGTCTGCAAACGAAGGGAGTCATCATCGCCATGCCCATGCAGCCAGCAAGCGAAGCCTACACGGTGCAGGATTACCAGCAATGGCAAGGTGACTGGGAGCTGATTCACGGCCAACCGGTAGCCATGGCCCCGTCGCCCAGCTTCGATCACCAGCGGGTGAGCGCCGCCGCATTCCGGCAACTCGACGAATCGCTCGACGATTGCCCGCACTGCCAGGTGGCGTTTGAGGTGGACGTGGAATTTGCCCAGGACACCGTCGTCCGGCCCGACGTGCTGGTGATCTGCTACCAACCTGAGGGTGAACGGCTGACCCGCGCCCCCGATCTGATTTTCGAAGTCATCTCGCCCAGGACTGCCCGCCGGGATGAAGTCGTCAAGTTCGATCTGTACCGCGCGGAAGGCGTGTCCCATTACGTGCTGGTCTACCCGGAGGCAAAGAAGGCCAAGGTGTGGCGTCTGGTGCAGGGCGAATATCGCAAGGTGGGCGACTTCCACGACGAAACTCACCGTTTCGAACTGTCCCGATGCGCTCTTGATTTCGATTTCGGCCGCCTGTGGAAGCGCAAGGGCGGCCAGGCGTGAAGGCCCCCGAACTTCGACGCGCCGTACCCACGCGGCGGCTTTCGCTGGCTGACCTGGGCCATCTCGCCGGAAGCCGGCGGCAATCCGCGGGTCCCTGAGCAGAGCTGTCGCCATCCGGCCACAGCGCTCGGAGCCATCCAGTGGCGACCTCATGTCCGGTCGTGATAGCGTCGCGTTTCCAAGACAAACAAGGAGATTCCACCATGAATGAACAACCCATCAGCAAGGGGCGCAAGTGTGCCTCGATCGGGCTGGCCGTGCTTTCCCTTGTCCTGCTCGGGGCATGCGGCAAGCAGGCGGAACCCCAGGTCGACCGTGTCGCTGCGGAAGCAAAGGCAAAGCTTGAGGCAGAAGCGAAGGCGGTCGAAGCGGCGGCGAAGGAAGCCGAAGCACGGGTGATCGCCATCGAGAGCTACGTCTACGCCTATCCGCTGGTCACGATGGAGATGACGCGCCGCATCATGACCAACGTCGAGGCGCCGCAGGGCTCTCGGGCGCCGATGGGACACTTCGTCCGGATGCGCAGCTATCCCGACGCGTCGTACCGCGATGTCACGGCGCCGAACGCCGACACGCTCTACACGACCACCTGGATCGACGTGTCCAAGGAACCCTGGATCCTGAGCCTGCCGGACATGAAGGACCGCTACTCCCTTTTCCCGATGCTCGACGGCTGGACCAACGTGTTCCAGGTGCCGGGCAAGCGGACGACGGGCACGAAGGCGCAGACCTACGCCATCACCGGACCGGGCTGGTCGGGCGAATTGCCCGCTGGCGTGACCGAGTACAAGGCACCGACGGGCCTGGTCTGGATTCTCGGGCGCATCTACAGCACCGGCACCCCCGAGGACTACAAGGCGGTTCACACATTGCAGGACAAGATCTCGGTCGTGCCGTTGTCCGCCTACGGCAAGCCCTACACGCCGCCCGCCGGCGCGGTCGACCCGGCCATCGACATGAAGACCGCCGTGCGCGAGCAGGTCAATGCGCTTGATGCCACCGCGTACTTCAAGCTCTTCGCGGAACTGCTCAAGACCAACCCCGCGGCCGCTGACGATGCCCCGATGCTGGCCAAGCTGTCCAGAATCGGCATCGTTCCGGGGCAGGATTTCGACGTCGCCAAGCTCGATCCCGCCGTCGCCAAGGGCCTTGCCGGCGCGCCCAAGCCGGCTCAGGACCTGATCATGGACTGGATGAAGGCCGGCATCGTGGCGGGCGACATGAAGCTCGAAAACGGCTGGCTGTTCACGACGAAGACCGGCCTGTACGGCACGAATTACCTGCAGCGTGCGCTCATTACCGCGATCGGCCTCGGCGCCAACCGGCCGGAAGATGCCGTGTATCCGACTTCGACGGGACCGGACGTTGCCGCCAAGTACAACGGCGAGAAGAAGTACGTCCTGCACTTCGAAAAGGGCCAACTGCCGCCCGTGAGCGGTTTCTGGTCACTGACGATGTACGACGCGGACTACTTCTTTGTCGACAACAAGCTGAATCGCTACAACCTGAGCCAGCGCAACAGGCTCAAGGCGAACGCCGACGGATCGGTCGATCTCTACATCCAGAACGAATCGCCGGGCAAGGACAAGGAAGCGAACTGGCTGCCGGCACCGAAGGGTGACTTTGTCCTGATGATGCGTCTGTACTGGCCGAAGGAACAGGCGCCGTCGATCCTCGATGGCAGTTGGAAGGTTCCCGAGGTCAAGGAAGCGTCCTAGCCGGGTGCCCGGGCAGG
The DNA here is from genome assembly GCA_002345025.1 of Candidatus Accumulibacter iunctus. GTDB lineage: Bacteria > Pseudomonadota > Gammaproteobacteria > Burkholderiales > Rhodocyclaceae > Accumulibacter > Accumulibacter iunctus. Next base: position 96,885 of record DDUX01000109.1, read on the forward strand.
TCGGCTACCGCGCCCGCCGCTGAAGGACAGCCCGAAGACGAAGAGCCCGCCGGACGGCGGGCTCCTTCCTTTCGCGTGCGCGCATCTTCCGATTCGCGGCCGATTGACCGCTGCAGCCGAATAGGCTCCCTCCATCTGCAGTCCTGATCACTGGCGTCATCGATTGCGTCGTCGCTGCTGCTGCCCAAGGGCGCGCCGTTGTGTCGAGTGAATCGTTCGGCACGCGGCAATCACCCCACCGCCCGTCTCGCCACCCGGTCGGTCGGCGCCGACCTCGGCAAGCGGCCCAGGGCCTCTGCCCGAACGTGCATCAACCAGAGAACCGCCCGCAGCGGCGACGCCGATCACCCGTGCAGGATCAGCCGCGGACGCATCGTGCCCTGCGCGGCGCCGATGCACCGTTGCGCAGGCAATCAGGCCGTGGTTCCGTAGCGCGCCAGCCCCGCCGCGAACTCGGCCGCCACCCGCGCCCTGAGCGCTTCCGGCCCGATGACCTCGCAGTCACTGCCGTACTTCATGATGTCCATGATCAGTTCGCGGTCGTCGGCGTAGGGAACGCGCAGCTCGTAGCGGCCGTCCGCGAGAAACGCGCCCTCCTGATCCGCGTGCCAGCGCTCGGAAGCGACCCAGCGCGCCCGTTCCGGCGTGAAGCGCAATACCGCCCAGGCAATGCGCTCACCGGAGAAGACGCCGTAGCCCGATCCCAGCACTTCGTCGAGGCGCTCATCGGCGACATCCAGGGCGCGCGTCTCAAGGATCTCGGCGTGTTCGATGGCGTCGACCGAGA
>DDUX01000094.1 GCA_002345025.1 Candidatus Accumulibacter iunctus
CTCACCGAGTTCGCCCAGTCCGATGATGCGCTCGCTCATCATGCTGAAGATCGGCGAATGCAGGCGCGGGTGCGCCAGACGCTTGATCTGGTAGATATAGTCGTCGGCGACCAGTTCGCGCGTGCCGGCGTCGGGAAAGTCAGCGATCTGATCGATGCCGCGCAACTTCTCGGCGTCAAGATCACGATACACCGGCTGCCCGGCGGCATCGGTGGCGAAGGCCGGATGCGGCTGGTAACGGATACCCGGGCGAATGCGAATGTCGTAGACACTGCGCGCAATCTCGGCCACCGGCGCGTCGGCCGGCAACTCGTCGCCCCGTGCGTCGTAATAGCGCGCGACCGGCACCTCCTCACTGGTCGCCGGGATCAGCGTGTACGGCCGCTTCAGATAGTGGTACTGCAACGGTGGCTCGTAGATCTGCGCCGTGAAGGTGATCTCGTCTTCGCTGTACGACTGCACCGGATCGAGGTGTTTCGGACGGTCGGTGAACGCCGCATAGAGAATGTTTTTGCCGCGCTCGGCCTGCGGATAGGGGTCGTTCTGTTCGCTGCTGCACGCCGCGAGCAGGAACAGCAGCGACAGCAGGAGAAGGACAGGCTGGAGGAGCCGTCGAACGGCAAGGCGAAGGGCGGGCATGACCTGCAGTTTACCGCGAAGTCAGCTGCCGTGGCGGCCGCGGGCCGCATTGACCAGCGGCCGACGCCCGACGGAGCGCGGGCTTTTGGACGGCGGGCCATGCAATTCCCTTATAATGCGTCGGTTACGCTGATTCGCAACCAAGCTGCCAACGCAACCCCTTCTAGTTACGGGAGAAGTCATGGGATTCCTCGCCGACAAGCGCATTCTGATCACCGGCGTACTGTCGAAGCACTCGATCGCCTACGGCATTGCCAAGGCCTGCCACCGCGAAGGCGCGCAGCTGGCCTTCACCTACCAGAACGAACGCTTCGAAACGCGTGTCGCCAAATTCGCTGCGGAGTTTGACAGCACCCTGGTCTATCGCTGCGATGTCGCCGAGGATGCCGACATCGACGCCCTCTTCGCCGCTCTCGCCGAGCAGTGGGACGGCCTCGAAGGCCTGGTGCATTCGATCGCCTACGCCCCCGGCGAAGCGATCGAAGGCGACTTCCTCGACGGCATCACCCGCGACGCCTTCCGCATTGCCCACGACGTCTCCTCGTACAGCTACCCGGCACTTGCCAAGGCCGCGCGGCCGCTGCTGCTGCAGGGCCGCAAGCCGGCGCTGCTCGCCCTCTCCTACCTCGGCGCCGAGCGCACCCTGCCCAACTACAACACCATGGGACTGGCCAAGGCCAGCCTCGAAGCCGCCACCCGCTACCTCGCCTTCTGCCTCGGCCCGCAGGGAATCCGCGCCAACGCCATCTCGGCCGGCCCGATCAAGACCCTCGCCGCCTCCGGCATCGGCAACTTCTCCCGCCTGCTCGCCTACAACGCGCACAACGCCCCGCTGCGCCGCAACATCACCATCGACGAAGTCGGCAACGCCGCCGCCTTCATGCTCTCCGACCTGGCGAGCGGCATCACCGGCGAGATCATGTACGTCGACGGCGGCCTCAACACCACCGCCCTTGGCAACCCGGAGCCGCTGCCAGCCTGAACGAACGACTTCCTGCCCGGCGGCGGCCTCGCCGTTCCGCATGGCGACGAGGTCGTGCAGGGGCTCGCCGAACGTGTTCGGCGCTTCCTCGCGCGCGGTCTGCCCGCGTTTGCCACGCGCGACTGGCCATCCGGTCGATCACTGCTCGTTCCGCGCGCCGGGCAGCCCATGGCCACCGCACTGCGTCGCCGGCACAGCCGAAGCCGGGTTTGCCCGCGACCTCTGGCTGCCACCAGCCGTTGACGTCGTCTCGCAAGCGACCGAGCGCGAAGCTGACCTGGCCCGGCCGCAAGCGGATCTGCCGCAGCTACCATGCCGACGGAACGATGGCGGGCGACACCCTGAACAGCAGACTCCCTCAACCCCGCGAAATGCCCGACGATGAACGAGAATACCCGCTCCTGCATCTACGACGAACGGCAGCTCGAACCGGTACTCGACAGCATGGCGGCCCGCCTCGCCGGCTTGCTGACCAACGACGACGACATCATCCTCGTCGGCATCCGGCGTCGCGGCGTGCCGCTGGCCGACCTGCTGGCCGAACGCCTGGCCAGACGTGGTGTGCAACCGGCGCTGCGAATCGACCTGGCCGTCAAACGCTACGGCGACGATCTGAGCCTGCTCCATCCGCAGACCCGGCTGACCGAAGACACGGCGACGACCGTCGCCGACCTCGCCGGGCGCAGCGTGCTCGTGGTCGATGACGTGCTCTACCGCGGCCATTCGCTGCTCCGCGTCGTCCAGCACCTGGTCCAACGCGGCGCCGCGCGGGTCGTCAGCGCAGTCCTCGTTGATCGCGGTGTCAGCCTGCTGCCGATCCATGCCGACGTCGCCGGCCTGCGACTCGACATGCCCGCGGGCTCGATCGTCGAGGTTCACGTGCCACCCTACGAGGCCGACTTCTCGATCGAACTGGTGCGTCCGGGCGCCTAGCGCCGGAGCAGCGCCCGCTGCCTGGCCGCCGCCACCGTCGTCATTCGCGGACGAGGCACATCGTCACGTGCAGGCAGCGGAACAACGGCGGCGCGATGCGGTTGCAGTCCGCCAGATCGCGAAGGTGCGCCCGGCGGCCGCGGCGAATCGCCCACTGCGGGCTGAGCACGACCAGCGGGAAAGCCCATTTCGAGCGGCCGAGCGTCCCCTGTACCGCCGCGATGCGAAATCGCCGGCCGATCAGCTCGAAGTTCCTGCGCGCGAACGGCCACTCCCAGGCAGCGTCGTTCTGGAACGGCCGGAACATCGCCCGCAGCAGCCGTGACGCCCAGAAGGTGTTCAGCGGATCGTAGGTGATCATCCTGCCGCCGGGCTTCAGCCGCTGCTGCGCGGTCGCCAGGAACAGGTCGAAGTCCTCGAAATGGTGTGCGACCCCAAGCGCGTAGATGATGTCGAAGTCCCGCTCGGCGAAGTCGTCGGCGAGGAAATCGGCGCGATACGAACGCGCATGCTGCAGACCCTCCGCCAGCAGCGCCTGCTGGAAGCTCGCCGCCAGCCGCTCGCTGAGGTCGATCGCGTGGTACTCGCGACAGCGCCGGGCGATATCGATCGACAGCGCGTTGCCGCAGCCGACGCCAAGGTCAAGGACCTTGCTGCCCGCCACGTCGCCGAGCCACACCTGGTGCAGTTCGTCAGCCGCACTGCCGATTCCGGTTTCCTGGCGGAAGCGATGCAGGCTGTCGCGTACCGCGCCCCAGATGCGCACCGGCAGGCTCTGCCGGTCGCGCTGCACGTACAGATCGTGTTCGTAGAACTCGGCCTGCTGGCGATTGATCTCGAGCAGCCGCTGCCGTGACGATTCTTCGTTCTTCATCGATGACGCATTCGATCGGGTGCCCGCGCAACGCGAGCGTGGCGGCCGTAGCCGGAGGCCACCGATTATCGCACCGTTCACCGTGGCGCACGCGGTCAGCGCGGATCGCTCCAGGTTCCCGGGCATCGCGGCCGCAAGCACTCGTTGCGAACGTTCGACGGCATGCGACAAACCGTCGCGCGACAATCTGCCTGACTACAGGCAAGGCGGTTTGGCCTTGAGCGGCCACTGTTCGTGCGCCTGTCAGCCCGAGCGCCAGCCACCGCGCCTGGCTGCAGTCACGCGTCGGGGTCTCTTCCGGAGATCGACCATGAGCCTGCCGCGTTCTCGCCTCTGCCGTTCTTTCGCCCTTTCCGTTTGCTGCCTCGCGGCCCATGCAGGGACTGACGACGAGCTGCGTTGCTGCACTGGGCCGGCGGCCCGGCTGCAGCCTGCAGGCCACCGCGCGGGATTTGCATACCGCGACGGCGTTTCCTATCCTTGTTGTGACATCCCCGATGTGCAGGGCGGCGCCGTCGTCGCTGGACTCGACGTGGCGAGACCGCCCTCCCGTCAATTTGCGAGGAGCGACAATGGAATCCGCCCCATTCCTTCCCTTCCGGCGTTGCCGCCGCTGGACCACCTCCCTCTGGCTTCTTGCCGCTTTCGCGGCACCACTGGCAGCAACTCCCGCCGCCGCTGCCGAGGCTGTCCTCGGCGTCGACGGTGCCGGCAAGCTGCCGATCATCGACAGCCACTACCACGTCGTCCAGGGTTTCGATGGTGCCGAGCTGCTGGCGGTGATGGACCGCCACGGCGTGCGCCTGACCGGCGGCGTCGGCGGCGACAACATGCCCGCGATGATGACGCTGGGCCGACGCTTCATCAGACCCGCGGGCCAGCATCCATGGAAGAGTACGCACCGTAGCCTCGACGCGACGGATTTCGCCAACCCCGACACCCCCGCCGTGCAGCAGATGCTGGCCACCATCGAGGGCGAATTGCGTGACCGCGGCGCGCGCGTCATCGGCGAGATCCACGTCAATGCGCTGACCACTGCCGCCGACCCGACCAGCCGCTTCAAGGTGGCGGCAGACAGCGGCACGCTGCAGGCGCTGTTCGCCCTCGCCGCCCGCTACGGCCGGCCACTCAACATCCATGCCCAATGGAACCACCCCGACACCGTCCGCCAGGTGGGTGCCCTGGCTGCGTCCAGCCCGCAGGCGCGGCTCATCGTGTCGCACTGCGGCAGCGTCTCGTCGGCCGCCGACATGCGTCGTTTCCTCGAGCAGTACCCGAACACCGCCTGCGACCTCTCGGCCCGCGGCTGGCCGCTGCAGAAGAACCGCTACGCCGTCTACGACGAGCGCACGCTGGAGCATGACTGGCAGCAACTGATCGAGGACCACCCTGACCGCTTCGTCGTCGGTGTCGACCTGGCAGGAAACCCGCAGGACTACGAGACCAGCGTGCAGGCGATCCGCAACGGCCTGCTCGCCAACCTGACGCCGGCGACGGCCGAGAAAGTGGCGCACCGCAACGCCGAAGCCTGGTTCGGTCTGCGCTGACGGCACCCTCGCCGGCAGACCCGGCGCGCCGCCTGTGCACGAGCGACCGCTTGCCTTTCGCCCTTGTGCAGCGTAGGGTTTCGCCGACGCCAACTCGCCGGAGCCCGCCACATGTCGACCACGGGGATCACCATCCGCACCATACGCAGGATCTTCCTCGCCTCGTCGGCGGAACTCGCCGACCATCGGCGCGAGTTCGAGATGGCCATCAGGCGCAAGAACGACCTCTGGATCGACCAGGGAGCCTACCTCCGCCCGATCGTCTGGGAGGACTTCCTCGACGCGCTGTCGAAAACCCGGCTGCAGGACGAGTACAACCGTGAAATCCGCCAGTGCGACGTTTTCGTGATGCTCTACCGTAGCAAGGTCGGCCGCTACACCGAGGAGGAGTTCGCGACCGCCGTCGGCCAGTTCCAGGCGACCAGCAGGCCGTTCATCTTCACCTACTTCTGCGATTCGCCCGACGATCGCGCGGCCGCCAGCGCCGACGACCTGCAGAGCCTGCACTCGTTCCAGCAGAAGCTCAGGGCACTCGGCCACTTCCAGACCCGCTACAGCAACACCGACCAGCTCTGCCGCCACTTCGGCGATCAACTCGAGAAGCTCGCGGCCAACGGCTTCGTGAAATTCGAGCGCGATCGCGAGGCGAGCGGCAGCGTGGCCGACCACAGCCGCCATGCCGTCGTGCACGGCAGCGGCGCCATCTCGCAGGGCGACGGCCCGGCGCTGGGCGCCGGCAGCGTCTTCGTCGCCGGCAACCACCGCGGGCCGATCCACACCGGCACGCGCATCGATACCGGCGGCGGCGCCTACATCGGCGGCAAGGTCACCGCCGGCCGCGACTTCGTCGGCCGTGACCGCATCGTCACGCAGGGCGTCGCGGCGAGCGAGATCGGGGCGCTCTTCGCGCCGCTGTTCGAGATGCTCGAGAAATGCGCAGAGCCACACAGCCAAGCCGAGGCGCGGCAACAACTCGGGGAGATCCAGGCCGAAGTGGCGAAGGGCGAGCAAGCCGACGACAGCCGCGTCGGCCGGCTGCTCGATGGGCTGGCCGCGCTGGTACCCGGCGCTGCCGCCTCGCTCGTCAGCGCCTTCGCCTCACCGCTGCTCGCTGCCGCCGTCGGCCCGGTGACGAAGTTCGTGCTCGGCAGACTCCCGGCACCCTGAGACGACGCAATGGCCAGCGAACCCACCACTCCGGGCAGCGCCGACGACATCGTCCGGCTGCAACGCCAGATCGCCGAGCTGCAGGAGCAACTCGCCGCACGGCAGCAGGGCGACGCCGGCCACCCCGCGCAAGCGGTCGACACCGGTGGCGGCGCAGCCGTCGCCGGCGCGGTCAACGCCGGCGGGCATTTCATCGGTCGCGACTTCGTCCAGGTCGTCAACCGGATCGTCCCCCGCGGCGAAGACCCCGCCGAGGCCAACGCGGTCATCGCGCATTATCTCGCCGCGCTCGCCAATGACCTTGCGGGCCTCAGGCTCGGCGAGATCGACCTCAGCGCCAGCGACGGCCGGCGCGAGCCGCTGCAGCTCGCCGACGTCTATGTGCCGCTGGCGACGCAACTGCACATCCCGCAGGAGATGACGCTGGCGCAGTGGCTGCAGCGCAGCCGCAGCACGGCGCGCGACGCGCGTGCGGAAATGGAGGAGAAGCGCACGACGCGCGCCGTACCGGCGCTCGAAGCGCTGGCGGAACACCGCGAGCTGACACTGCTGGGTGCTGCCGGCAGCGGCAAGAGCACCTTCGGTGCCAGCGTCCTGCTGGCGCTGGCGCAGGCCTGGCAGGGGCACGACGAGGTGCTCGCCAGCCTCGGCGAGCAGTGGGGCCATGGCGCGCTGCTGACGATAGATCGGAAGAGC
>DDUX01000092.1 GCA_002345025.1 Candidatus Accumulibacter iunctus
CGCCACCAGCCCGCCCATGCTGTGGCCGACGAGCAGCAGCCGGTCGGCGCCGGTCTGCGCCAGCACGGCGTCGATCCGCCGCGCGAGCGGTTCGACGTAGTCGTCGATGCTCGCGTAGACCGGTTCGAGGCTGATCGTCGCCACCGTCCAGCCGGCGGCCTCGAGCCGCCGCCGCAGCCACCACCAGGCGCCGCGCGAGCAGCCGTAGCCATGCACCAGAAGGACCGGCGGTCGCCGCCCGGCAGCGCCGCGGTTGGCGCCCGGCAGGCGGTCGGTGCCCATCCACCAGCGCTCGACGGGAAAAATGAGGACGAAGCAGACGACGAAGGCCGCGTACTCGGCGAGGACCATCCGGATCGTCTGCGCAGCGCTCAGCCGAGGCGCCGGCGAATGCCAGGCGAAGGCGCAGGCGTAGCTGGCCGCGACGAGCAGCGCCCGCAGTCCGAGAACCCCCGCCAGTGCCGCCAGTCCGGCCGCCGCCGGCGAGGCATCGAAGATTTCGCTGGCGACGGCGACGTAGAGCGCCACTTCGAGCAGCAGCGACAGACACAGGGCACGGGCCAGCACGCGAGCGGCTCCTCTTCAGGGAATCAGCGGTGGTGGCCTGCCCGACAGGTCGGCGGCGAGCAGGCTGGCGTTGCGGGCGACCAGGCCGTAGATCGAGAGCTGCGGATTGGCGCCGAGACTGGTCGGAAAGACCGATCCATCGAGCACAGACAGGTTTCCCAGCCAGAAGTGCCGGCCGCGGTGGTCGACGACGCCGCGCTGCGGCGCGTCGGCCATGCCGCAGCCGCCCATCACGTGCGCGCTGACGACGCGGCAGAGCAAGGGCTTCAGGGGCAGTTCGGCGATCCCCTTCTTCGCCTGCGCCCAGCTCGAGTAGAGCGGCGCGGTTTCGTGCACCGGCGTCACCGCGCGGGCGCCGGCGGCGAACTGGATCTCGGCCATCGCCAGCAGCGCGCGCCGCGCGGCTTCCCAGATCACCTCTCCCAGCGGGTAGTCGAGGACCGGTAGACCATCGCGGCCCAGCCGCACCTGGCCACCCTGACTCTCCGGATTGAAGCCGTCGCGCAGCAGCGCCAGAATGACGTTGACGCGGGTGAACTCGCGCATCAGCGCCTGGTGCGCGGCGCCGAAACCCTGCAGCGTCGTCGCGTAGAGGACCGGGTGCAGCGGCGGCGTTTCGAGCTTGAAGCCGAGCGGACCGTCGATGGCGGCCTGCTGCAGGAAGAAGTCCGAGTACAGCGTCTGCGGCGCGCCGGCGTAGGCGTCGACACGCTCCGGCATCAGCGCCGACGAGATCACCACCGGGTGCAGGAAGGTACGCTTGCCGAGCAGGCGATGCGGGTCTGGGACGCCGCTGCGCAGCAGCAGCGCCGGGCTGCCGATGGCGCCGGCGGCGCTGACGAAATGCCTGGCGCGCAGTTGCACCCGCTTGCCGGAGGGATGAATGCCGTCTGGCCGCAGCGCCATGCAGTCGAGAGCGCTGATGCGGCCGCCGCTGAAGCGCAGACGCTCGGCACGCAGCCGGGTATAGAGCGTCGCGCCACGGTTCAGCGCTGCCGGGATGGCCGTCAGCAACATCGACTGCTTGGCGTTGGTCGGGCAGCCCATGCCGCAGTAGCCGAGGTTCCAGCAGCCCTTGACGTTGCGCCTGATGGCGTCGATCGGGATGCCGAGTTTTTCTGCTCCGCTGCCAAGGACCCTGTTGTTCTGGTTCGGCGGCGTCTCCCACGGACGGACCCAGAGCTTGTGCTCCATCACGGCGAACCACGAGCTCATCGCTTCGGCACTCAGTTGACGCAAACCGAAGTGGCGCTGCCAGTAGGCAAGGACTTCCGGCGGCGTGCGGAAGCTGCTCGTCCAGTTGACGGTCGTCGAGCCACCGACGCAGCGCCCCTGCAGGATGTTGATCGCCTTGTCGGCGGTCTTGCGCGCTGCCGAATCCTGGTAGAGCTCGGGGTAGGCGTCGGACTCGCGCATGCGGAAGTCGGTCGAGGAGCGCAGCGGCCCTTCCTCGACCAGGATGACGCGCAGTCCGGCGGCGCTGAGAATATCGGCGGTGACGCCGCCGCCGGCGCCGCTGCCGACGATGACGACGTCGGCCTCGACGGTCTGGCCCTTGCCGAGCGTCGAGGCATCGACATGTTTCCAGCCTGCAGCGAGGCCGGCGCGGATCGGATCGTGCATCAGAAGTTCCCTCGCGGCGGTCCGGGGTAGGCAATTGCCTCCCAGGTGTCGGGACGCGCATACCAGGCGCCGAAGCTCAGGTCGTGCAGCGCCCCGTAGGCGCCCTGCAGCAGAGTCAGACGGCTTGTCCGCCAGGATTGCAGAAACTCGCTGACTTCGCCAACCGTCGCCTCGCGCCACGGTCTGCCGACGCCGGCGAGGGCCATTCGCCCGGGCGCCGAAACCAGCAACCCGAACAGTTCGCCGATCTCGCGCTGGCTGGCAAGCGAGAGGCCGGCGATCGTCGTGCCGATGCCGTCGACGGTCAGCGCGACCAGGCGCCGTCGCTCGTCGCCCGCGGGTGGCAGCGCGCCGTCGAGCAGGGCGCCGCAGATCGCCGCCAGCATCTCGCGCTCGCCGCTGCTGAGCTGCCGCCCGCCGGCGGCGTTGAGCCAGCCGGCGAAGGAGAGCAGCAGGCCGCCGGCAAGACCGGTCTTGATGAACTGGCGGCGGCTGAGTCTCATCGCAGCAGAATCCTCGTCAGGCGGTCGAACAGCGCACCGTAGGGCGGCTTGAAGAGGCCGATCGCCGACAGCCGCGACTGCCGGAAGACCGCCTTGCGGACCGAGAAGGTCTCGAAGCCGGCGAAACCGTGATAGCAGCCCATGCCGCTCGGGCCGACGCCACCGAAGGGCAGCTCTTCCTGCGCGATGTGCAGGATCGTGTCATTGACCGTGACGCCGCCGGAAACCGTCGCGTCGAGGACGCGCTCGATGTTGCTGCGGTCGCCATCGAAGTAGTACAGCGCGAGGGGCCGCGGCCGCTGGTTGACGTAGCGGATCGCCTGCTCGAGGTCGCGGTACGCGATGATCGGCAGCAGCGGTCCGAAGATCTCCTCCTGCATCACGCGCAGCCCGTCGCCGGCGTCGAGCAGCGCCAGTGGCGGCAAGTGGCGCCGCACCGGATCGGCAACGGCACCGGGCAGCAGGTCGACGATCGTCGCTCCGGCGGTCCGCGCCTCGTCGACCCAGGCGGTCAGGCGCGCATACTGGCGCTGATCGACGATCGCCGAGTAATCGGCGTTGCGGTCGATGTCCGGGTAGCAGCGGCCGAGGATGCGCTGCGCGTGCTGTACGAAGGCCTCTTCCTGTCCGGCCGGCAGCAGCACGTAGTCGGGCGCGATGCAGGTCTGGCCGGCGTTCAGGCACTTGCCGATGACGATCCTTTCGACGGCACGAACGAAGGCCGGGCTCCCTGGCGGCAGCGGACCGATGATCGCCGGCGACTTGCCACCGAGTTCGAGGGTCACCGGCGTCAGGTTGTCGGCCGCCGCGCGCATCACCTGTCGGCCGACCGCCGTCGAGCCGGTGAACAGCAGGTGGTCGAAGGGCAGCGCCGCGAACGCGCGCGCCACCGTCACGTCACCCTCGACGACCGACAGTTCGTCGTCGGCAAAGTAACGGCCGGCGAGTTCGGCGAACAGTGCAGCGGTCGCCGGCGTGATCTCCGACATCTTCACGAGCGCGCGGTTGCCGGCCGCCAGCGCCGCCGCCAGCGGCGCCGCAGCGAGGAAGATCGGGTAGTTCCAGGGGACGATGATGCCGACGGCGCCAAGCGGCTGGTGGCGCACCTCCGCCCGGCCGGGCTGGAACCACAGCGACACCGGACGTGCCTGCGGTCGCATCCAGCGCCGCAGATGGCGGCGGGCATGACGAACGGCCTCGTGGCTCGGGAAGATCTCGAGCAGCCTCGTCTCGGCGGGCGAGCGGTGGCCAAAGTCGCGCCGTACGGCGTCGGCGATCGCCTGCTCGTTATCGAGCAGCAGGCGGCCGAGCGCCTGCAGACGACGCTCGCGCACCGCCCGCGGCGGATTCGGCTCGCCGCGGGCTGCCGCCTGCAGCCGCGCGAACCGGTCGGCCAACGAATCAGGATGAGGCATGCGCTGCTCCTTCAGAGGTTCGGTCAGGAGCAAGTGTAGTCGCTGCCGCTGACGCCGGTTAGGCAGTGGCCTCTAAACAGCAGCCGCGCGCCGCGGCATAATCCGTCCCCATGGATGATGCGACGGTCTCGATCGAGAAAGAGCAGTGTGCCGATGCACTTCGGCAGCACCTGCAGACGGCCAAGCACCTGCGGCTGCAGGCGAACCGCGAGCCGACGGCAGCGACGAAACGGCTGCGCCTGCGTGACTGGCAGGCGGGTCGTCTTGCGCGCACGCATGCCGAGCTGCTGGCCAGCCCGCGCTTCGGCGAGGCGGCACAGTTCTTTCTTTCCGATCTCTACGGCCCGAAGGATTTCAGCAGTCGCGACGAGGAGGTCGAGCGCATCCTGCCGCTGCTGATCCGGATGTTGCCGGTCTCGGCGCTGCGTACCGTGGCGCTGGCTGTCGAGGTCGACGCGCTGTCCGAGGAACTCGACTCGGCGATGGTCGCCGAACTCGAGCGTGCCGGGCTGCTCGAGCGCATCGACGAGGACTCCTACGCTGCCGCCTACCGCGCCGTCGGCTGCCGCGCCGAGCGGGAACGGCAGATCCTGCTGATCCGGCAGACCGGCGAATCCCTCGATCGCGTCGCCAGGAAGCCCCTGCTGAGCACCATGCTGCGGCTGATGCGCGGTCCCGCGCACCTTGCCGGACTCGGTGAGTTGCACGAGTTCCTCGACCGCGGCCTCAATGCCTTTCGCTGCATGGGCCGTGCCGACGAATTCCTCGACTCGATCGAGCGCAAGGAGCGCCGGCTGCTCGAACGATTGTTCGCCGCTGCCGACGATCCCTTCCTCTGATCGTCTGCTACACGTTGTGACACAAAAGGCCAACTACTGCACAGATCCCGAGGCCTCGAGTCTGTAGCATTCGTTCTGTCGCCGGAGCACTCACCTCCCCCCTCCCCCTCCCCCCAAAGTGGTTCGGCGATTGCTTCACCCGGCCCGCCAAGCCCCCCCCCCTGGCGGGCCGTTTCTTTTTCTGGCGTCGCGTGCCGGCATCTCCCCTGCGAATTACTTCACAGATCCCGCGGCCTCGAGTCTGTAGCATTCGTTCTGTCGCCGGAGCACTCACCTCCCCCTACTCCTCCCCCCAAAGTGGCTCGGCGACTGCTTCACCCGGCCCGCCTAGTCCACCCCCTGGCGGGCCGTTTCTTTTTCTGGCGCCGCGTGCCGGCATCTCCCCTGCGAATTACTTCACAGATCCCGCGGCCTCGAGTCTGTAGCATTCGTTCTGTCGCCGGAGCACTCACCTCCCCCTCCTCCTTCCCCCAAAGTGGCTCGGCGACTGCTTCACCCGGCCCGCCCAGCCCCCCTGGCGGGCCGTTTCTATTTCTGGCGCCGCGTGTCGCCGGTTCGTCCGGGAAGCGGCATCTGGTGGCCCGCTGGCCGCGGGTCGCGGGTCGCTGCTGCGGCGCGCGTTGCGGCCC
>DDUX01000017.1:0-11822 GCA_002345025.1 Candidatus Accumulibacter iunctus
CGGCGATCGTCGGCGAAGCGCTCTGCCTGCGCCTGCGACGGCAACCGGTCCTGCCGTCGCTGTGCGATGCTTCGGCCCTGCTCACCGGCTGGCTGCTGGCGCTCTCGCTGCCCCCCTGGGCGCCGTGGTGGGTGGGCGTGGTCGGTGGGCTGTTCGCCACCGTCATCGGCAAGCAGGTCTTTGGCGGCCTCGGGCAGAATCTCTTCAATCCGGCGATGGTGGCGCGGGTGATGCTTCTGATCTCCTTCCCGGTGCCGATGACGCTGTGGACGGCGCCCCTGCCGTTGCTCTCGGCGAACGCACCGGGATTCGTCGATGGTCTGCGGATCACCTTCGGCACACCGCCGGCAACGCTCGACGCGATGAGCAGCGCGACCCTTTTCGGTTACGCCCGCAGCGAACTGTCGCGCGGCGTCGATCTGTTGCAGTCGCTGGCCGCAGCGCAGGCGCCAACGATCAACCTGCTGGGCGAACGCGCCGGCAGCCTCGGCGAAACCGCGTCACTGCTGATTGCTGCTGGCGGCCTGCTGTTGCTCGGCTTGCGCCTCATTAGCTGGCACATTCCCTTCGCCATGCTGGCGACGATCGCCCTGTTCGCATCGTTGATGCACGGCCTGGACCCGGCTCGCTACCTGTCGGTCAGCACCCATCTGCTGTCGGGCGCCGCCATGCTGGGGGCCTTCTTCATTGCCACCGACTACGTCACCTCGCCCAACACTGCCGTCGGCCAACTCCTTTTCGGCGCCGGTGTCGGTTTCCTGACCTACGTCATCCGCACCTGGGGCGGATATCCCGAAGGCGTCGCCTTCGCGGTGCTGTTGATGAACGCGCTGACGCCGGTGATCGACCGCTACGTCAAGCCGCGCATCTATGGTCGTGACCGGCGCGGCACGCCGCTGGAGATCGAGTCGTGAAGCGCGTCATCGCGGCGCTGCGCGACCGCCTGGCCTATCAGGGGGTTTCCCTCGGCGTGATCGCGCTGCTCGCCAGCGCTGCCCTGGCCTTTGCCGTCAGCGGCACGCGTGAGCGGATCGTCGCCGCCGAAGCGCGCGATCTACAGGCCTCACTGGCGCAGGTTCTGCCGGAGCGATTCGCCGACAACGACCTGCTGGCCGACACGCTGGAGATCGGCAACGGCGACGGGACCAGCAAGCGGGTCTACCTCGCCCGCCGCCAGGGCGAGGTCGCCGCGGCCATTTTCCAGACCTCGGCGCGCGGCTACGCCGGCGATGTGCTGGTGCTGGTCGGCATCGACCGCGCCGGCGTGCTGCTCGGCGCACGTGTCCTCAAGCACAACGAAACCCCGGGTCTCGGCGACAAGATCGATCTCGCGAAGTCGCCGTGGATTCTGTCGTTCAACGGCCTGTCGCTGGCAACACTGCCAGCAGAGAAGTGGGCGGTGAAGAAGGATGGCGGCGTCTTCGATCAGATGGCCGGCGCCACCATCACGCCGCGCGCCGTCGTCAAGGCGGTCAAGGAGGGACTCGACTTCTTCGCCGCGCACCGCGCGGAAATCCTGCAGGGAGGCAAGAGCCCGTGAAAAGACTCGTTCAGACGCTGAAGGACGGTCTCTGGCTGCAGAACGTCGTCTTCGCCCAGATGCTCGCCCTCTGTCCGGCGATGGCCGTCACCACCAGCGGCACCAATGGCCTCGGCATGGGCCTGGCGACGACGGCGGTGCTGATCACGTCGAATGTTCTGGTGGCGTCGATCCGCTCGCTGGTGAGTCCGCAGGTGCGCATCCCGATCTTCGTCGTCGTGATCGCGACGCTGGTGACGCTCGTCGATCTCGGGCTAAACGCCTGGTTGCACGACCTGTACAAGGTGCTTGGGCTGTTCATCGCCCTGATCGTGGTGAACTGCGCCATCCTGGGCCGCGCCGAAGCCTTTGCCTCGAAGAACAGCGTCACCGCGTCGGCCGCCGACGGCCTGGCCATGGGCCTGGGCTTTACCGGCGCCCTGACCTTGATCGGCCTGATCCGCGAGCTGCTCGGCAGCGGTACCGTGTTCGCGCAGGCGAGCCTGCTGTTGGGACCGACGTTCCGCGCCATCGAGCTGACGGTCATCCCCGGCTACGGCGGCTTCCTGCTGATGATTCTGCCGCCGGGCGGCTTTCTCGTCCTCGGCCTGTTGCTGGCCGGCAAGCGGGCGCTCGAGTTGAGCGCGCGCGAAGCGAACGGCACCGTCACGCCGGCTCCGCTCTCTCCCGATCCTGTTGTCTGACGCGAGAGGGCCTTTGCCATGCAGGTGGGTGTCGCCTATTCCGAAGCCGGGCAGCAGATCTGGCTGACCATCGAGGTGCCTGACGAGTCGACCGTGCGCCAGGTGATCGACCGCTCGGGCATCCTCAAATCGTTTCCCACCATCGACCTGCAAACGCAGAAGGTGGGCGTCTTCGGCCGCCTGGTGAAACTCGACACGCCCCTCCGACCGGGCGACCGGGTCGAGATCTACCGTCCGATCACCTGCGATCCGCAAACCGTCCCGCGCCGCGATGGCGCGGGCGATGATGAGGAGTAGGCTGGCTTTCGCCGCCTTGCGCGGGCAATGCCAACGCGCTGCCACTGGCCGCCGGACATGCGATCGCACGACTTGCCGCCGCTCTTGGCACCTGCCAGAACGGTCAGTGGGCGAATCTCCATGCGCGGTTGGTCTACGAGGGTCAGTGCACCCTGGCCGAGTGCATTCCCGCCTGCGCCGACGCGCGGTCGCGCCAGGCGACAAGTTCATGGCGACGCTGCTCGGCGGTATTCATCAGCTCCTGTGCAAGCTGCTTGATCGCATTGATGCCGCTTTTCCCAACGCCGGTTGAACAGACAACACAAGAATTCAGGACGACCAGCAGCCCTATCCGACGGGCACGGAATCAGCGTCCCGCGCCCTGAGTCGCATCCAACCGCGCGCGAATCGCGCTGCAAAAGGCGAGCAAGTCGCCGAGACGATTGCGCACGACGTCGACCACGATCGCCTGGTCCAGATGCTGATAGCCGTGCACCACGACATTGCGGAAGCCGATCATTCTCTGGATCACCACCGACAGTTCAGGCTCGATCCAGCCGTCCGCACACAGCAGCGCGAATAGGTCGCGGTTGCTTTCCGGCTCTCCCAGGCGGCCCTCGGAAACGATGTGCGAAGCGATGTCCTGCGCGGCTTGAATCGCGATCTGCAGCGTGTGGGCGGCAAATCGTTCCTCGCGAATGTCGACCGGAATGCGCTCCGGCTGGCACAGATCGCGCAACTCGCGCACACAGGTCTCGATGAAAGCGAGTTTCTTCTCGACGAGGTCGATGTCGGTCATCGCAGTGGCTGTCGCGCGGCTTGCCTGTACTCGCGCAAATACGGCAGGAGATCGAAGTACGCATTGCGTGCCTGAACCTCGAAACGGATTCGCGCCGAGCGGTCGCGTTCGCAAACCAGGACGCCATTGCGCAACACGCGATGGATCAGGTCTGCCGGTGCGCGGTTGAGCACGACGAGATCGACGTGGCGACCGATTGCCGCTTCCAGATCGGCGGCAAGGTCGATACCCAGCCCTTCGAGGGTTCTCGGGGGATCGCCGACAAGCAACACGCCAAGGTCAACGTCGCTGGCCGGACCGGCGGTACCACGCGCCTGGCTGCCGAAGAGATACACGCACGCCAGATCCTCACCCCGGCTGGCGAAAAACTGGCGCAGCGACTCGATCAATGCGGCTGACTGCATGGCGTCACGATCAAGGGAACGGGCGGGAATTCACTCGCGGCCAGTATAGGTGGCCGCAGCAATCACGGTCAAGCATCTGCGTCAGGTGCGCAGATGAATCGGTTCCATCTCCTCACCGGCCGGCAGAACGTGGCCGATGCTGACGGTCCGTGTCTAGCCCAGACGACGCAGGGCCGCGACGCAGTCGGCGGCGTTTGCCGCCGGCACGCTGGCCACCAAGCCGCGGGCTGGCAGCACACCGCGCGCCGCACGCGCACGTTGGCCGGCTGCCGCGAGATGCGGATTCCAGCGGCCGCGGTTTCAGCGGCGCCATCGAGATCTGCGCGTGGTGGACGTGTCGCGCGCTTTCGGGCTGCCCGCGTTGAGTGTCAAGCGAGCGTTGAAGCGGTATCGGCAGGAAGGGCCGAAGGGGTTCTATGTTCCGCCGCGGCGCCGGGGCCCGGCGGTCCTGACGGCAGAGGTGTTGCGACTGGCGCAGGCCCTGTTCGATGGCGGAGAGACCATCCCGAGGGTTGCGGCAGAACTGGGGATCAAGATCGACACCCTGTCGAAAGCGGTCCGTGCCGGGCGGTTGCATGTTGCGGTGGTGAAAGAATCCTGTCCGCTCGTCTCGAGCACCAAGAGCGAGCGCAGCGCGCGCGACAGCGAAGCGCCGATGGGCGTTGCGGCAAGCAATGTGCCAGCCCGGGTTGCAGCCAGCGTGGGCGGTCTGAGCGCGGTGGTGCCGCAGTTCCAGGCAGCCGTCGACGTGCCGCGGGGCGGGGTGCTCTTTGTGCTGCCCGCCTTGCTGGCCGTTGGCTTGCTCGAAGGCGCCGAGGAGTTTCCCCTGCCGCCGGGGTACTACGGAATCGACAGCCTCTTGGTGCTGATTGCCTTCATGGTTCTGGCGCGACTCAAGTCGGTGGAGTCCCTGCGCTCGTGCGCGCCGGGCGAGTGGGGCAAGCTGCTGGGTCTGGATCGGATTCCTGAAGTGCGCACCCTGCGCGAGAAGATTGCACTCCTGACTGGGCTTCCGGTCTAGCTTGGGCGGCAATGTGCCAGTCACCTACCGTTCAGCCAAAAATCGCGTTTGAAGGGCAGCTTGCCGCCTTGAGGAATCCACCCTTTCGACCCAGAGTAGACGGTCGAGGCTCTTGAAAGCGGCCGTTGCTCCCAGGCGCCGGCCACGCAGAAGCTGCCGCTCGATTTCCAGGGGTGCTATTCTCGCGTGACGGGCAGCTTTGAAGGAGGAGCGGCCAGTGTGTGCGGGATGGGGGTCCGTCGGCATCCGGCCAGTTGCGGCCGGTCGCAGTGGCCACTAACCCGCCATACAGATGGCAGCTCCGCTTAGTTTGCCGCCATTACGGCTGCACAGACCTTGTCGCGTGTTCGGCGAAAGGCGATGCTGGTCTTGTCCGCGTCTATTGCCCTCTACGTATAGCCAACGTGATTCTTTCCCAGCCGGCATCTATGATGAATCTGGCCTCCGCCTCGGGTACGGCGGCAAGCATCAACCTCGGGCGAACCGGGAGTCCATTGACCGCACACTGTGACTGGGGGCCAAAGATGACGTACGCGACCTGCCCTTCGGGGGCGCGCGTTCGGGTATCGATTGTCTATACTCAATCACCGTGACGACAAGAGGACGACACCATGGAAATGGAACAAGTAAGCGCCAACTGTTTCGCTGTGCTAAACGAGAAGAACCTCGTGTGCGATGCCAACTCGGGACTCATCAATCTGGGCGGCGGCGTGGTGATCGACACACAGTCGGACCTGCCGCACGGACGCCAGATGATCAAGCTGTTCGGCAAGGTCTGGCGCGACATGCCCAAGCGCGTGATCAATACCCACGAAGACGGCGACCACGTGTGGGGAAACCAGCTCTTCGAGGGTGCCGAAATCATCGCACACCGCACGGTCAGGGACCTGATGCCGCACGTAGCCGATCCGAAGGAGACCCAGCAACTGATCAAGGGTGCTGATCGCTTCCTCACGCGCATGCTGCTCAAGGCCCTGCACCCGGGCGCTTTGGCCATCGCCCAGCAGTTGCAGCAGGACTACAATTTCGACGGGATCAAGCTGGTGTTGCCTACGATAGTCTTCGAGGAGCGGTACGTGCTGGATCTTGACGGCACGGAAGTTCACCTCATCTACGTGGGGCCGTGCCACCAGATCGGTGATACGCTCATCCATGTGCCCAAGGAAAAGGTCGTGTTCGCCGGCGACGTGATCTTCCGCGAGTGCACCCCCATGGGCTGGAACGGCACTTACGAAAAATGGCTCAAGGTTCTCGATCTCATCATCTCGCTCGACCCGGAGGTCATCGTCCCCGGACACGGACCGGTGTGCGGGATCGAGGGTGCGATAGAGACGAAGGCCTACCTCGAATACGTACGCGAAGAGTCGAGGCGCTGCTTTGGGCAGGGGCTGAGCGCTCTGGAGGCGTCGAAGAAGATCGATTTCGGACCGTACGGTGGGTGGAAGGCTCCGGCGCGCTTGTTCATGAACGTCGAACGGGCCTACCGCGAGTTCCGCAACGAGGCCACGGACGCACCCTGGGACCACGCGAAAGTCTTTGACGCGGTCCTCGCCGTCGCGAAGGCCAAGGGGATCGAGGTCGAGTTCTGATTGGGGTGCGCGTTTCCAATCAATCCGGGCCGTTCCCGGTGACGGCACGCACAAAAACCAAACATCAATAGCAGGAGAGACAGAAATGAAATTTCCGCGTATCTACGCCGACGAACAGGGCGAGACGCACATTGGTGTCTGTGACCGCCCAGAGCATGATGCACCGTTCGGGCCGCCTCCAACCCCCATGGGGCTAATGACAGATATCGAGGGGGTCAGTAGCCTCGTCATGTTCTCGGTCCCAGGCGGGACCGAGGTGCCGGCCCACAATGCGCCGCAGCCTTATATCTGCATCGTTCTCTCCGGCGAGGGCGAGGTGACCGCCAGCGATGGCTTGACCGTACGCCTGGGTCCTGGTGGCCTGCTCTACTGCGACGACGTCAGCGGCAAGGGCCACGTGACCCGGTCGATCACCGACCTCAGCCTTGCCTTCATCAATCGTGCCAGTTCGTGAGTCGGCAGCGAGCACACCGACAATCAAACCTGCAGCGCAGAGACCAGGGGAACCAAGATGAAGATGCACACCAGCACGATACTGATCGATAAGACGCGCGGCCTGAAATTTACCGAGAGCCCGCGCTGGCACGACGGCAAGCTGTGGTTTCTGGACCTCCACGACAAGCGGATCAAGACCGCGGATCACTTGCCCGTGGCCTGCGGCACCAGACGGCCGCTCGACTTTGAAACCCGCCGTTGAACCATTCGTGAGACGAATGACTGCAGAGGGTCGGCTGCGGCCCCAGGCCCGAAAAACCTGTACGACGGCTTTCATCCGCGATCCGGTCATTGGCACGAAGTTCTCGGTCGGTCGTTATCCGGACGGCCGGTCAACGCTGTAAGCCGACGGTGACGTTGCGTGGGGCACTGACGGCAACCGACCCAATGCGGACGCTTGGGCTTTTGGAAAGCAGTCGTTCAACGCCCCCGTTCAGCGGCACCCTACCCATGCGCTCATGCGCTGCAACCGGTCGCTGGGCAGCGCATGGGCCGCTGCCCAGCTTGCGCACCACGCGCGAGTTACGGCTGAAGCTCGATCTCCCCCGGCTTCCAGGTCTTGTCGAACCACGGCTCGAGCGGCCCGTAGAGCCGCAGGATCATGAACCACCCTTTGCCGGGAATCGTCTGAACCCAGTTGTTCTCGAATCCTTTTGGCGCACGCGGACCAAAATGGACATCCACCGAGCCATCCACATTCGTCTTCAGCGCTTTGTTCTGGCTGCTCACGCTGGGGGAGCGCTGGTCCGTCTGGACCATCGAGCGCGTCTGGTTGTCATAGACGATGACCGACCAGAAATCCTTTACCGGTACGTTGGGCGGCAGGCGCATCTTGTAGGTCTTGCCGCCATCGAACGGGTTGCCCTTCGAATCCTGAACTGCCCAAGGATATTGCGACCCCTTGCCGACCATCTTCATTTCCATGGCCGGGGTAACGCCGGTAGCAAAGTAGTAGTAGAAGATGTAGCCGTCCATGTTTGTCACGCCGGGCGCGCTCTCGAACTTGTAGCCGCCAAAGAACGGCAGGCGCCAGGCGCTGTCCGGGAAGAAGTAGGCATCTTTCGAGCGCACCTTGAAGGCGATGGTACGCGCCGTCACGGCGCCGATGTTTGCCGCATCCGTGAGGATCTTCTTCATCCGTTGGTCGGGCGCGAAAGGCTGGCCTTTGACAATGCCGATGGAGGCAAATAGGCCTAGCGTCGTCGGGTCGCTACCTTCCGAGGGCTCTTCCTGGATGACCTGGTTCAAAAGCTCCCAGAACGCATAGTCGCCAGGGGCCACAAAGTTTGCGGGAACGCCCGAGGCATTGGCGAACTTGATCGCCGGAGGATTCGCGGCCTCCGAGAGTTGATAGATCTTCAGGTGCTTCTTGACCAACTCGACGCCGGGCTTCGTCGAGCCATCGACGAGGAAGGCGCGAAAGAAAAGCCAGTTGCCAAACGTGCTCGGCCGAACGACCACATAACCTGGAGGGATCTCACCCTTGTACCCGGGCGGAAGAAAGAGGTACTTGCCACCTTTGCCCCGGTCCTCGCCGGTGATGCCCACATCGGCGACCCAGCGATACCAGAAATCGTTCACGGCGCCGAGAACCTCGGGCGGAATCTCCACAACCAGTGGACCGTTCTTCGTGTCGAGCCAGATGAAGTTGTAGATGGTGTTGTCGTTCGCCGTCAGTTCCACCGTGCGGGGATCGACGAGGTCTTCCCAAATGACATCAGTCTGGTTGGCCGGCCCGAATTTGTTGAGCGAGTCGCGCATGCCCGCCTGGTTCACGATCGGGATCGCCATGAGGTAAGCCTGCAGGGCGCGCGATCGATCGAGGTTGTCATAGATCTTCTCGACGGTGTCGGCCTTGGGATAGCCGTAGGTCAGATTCAGCGTGCCGATGGAGCTTTCTATCTTGTCTGGCACGGCGACGCCTGGGGCGATCGGTGTCGAGAACTTGAACTGAGGATTCACCGGCGTGCGAGCAGGCGCCTGCCCGAAGGCTCCACCTGACGCGGAGAAAACGATGGCGGCCGCTGCCGCCAGTATGTAGTTTCGACTGCTTCCCTGCATGGTCATTCTCCTCTTGAGGGGCAAATCCGGGGTTGCGTACTGTGCGTCCGGGTCCAAGCTGTTGCGGGGCAAGTTGTAGATGAGATCAAGAGTGTCCTTTGGTTCCGTCGGCATTCAACAATCTCGAACATAGGACGCTGTCCAAACGGCTTGTTCCGCATGGGGTCGTGGGAGTTACCTTCTTATTCATCTCGCTACGCGGCCGCAGAACCGGACCGCCTGAAACCTACCTGCGGTTCAACACTGGCGCAACCACAGGTTGTAGATTGCATACGCTGATCGAGTCCCACTGACTGGTTCGGAGCACACTTGGACAGGACCGGTTGTGGCCAACTGCACGCCTTCGACATGATGCCAAAAAAAGCGGCCGCACGTTTGACTGTGCGGCCGCAGGATGCCGGCTAGATCTCGGTCTGCTCGGAGATCTCTCACGCATCGTCCACATCAATGCCGAGGTAGCGAACCGTTCTTTCCAGCGTGGAATGGCCAAGTAGCAGCTGGACGGCCCGCAGGTTCTTTGTGTGCTGGTCGATCAGGGTTGCTTCGGTTCTCCGCCTCGAGTGCGTCCCGTAGGCCGATGCGTCCAGCCCGGCAGACTCGGCGCAATGATACAGCGCCTGCATCGGTGGCCACATTCCTTCTGGTGACCGGGTCCGGTCTTGAACAGGGCGATCAGACCAGCGAGCGTTCCTGCGACGACACCGGAAGTGAACACGCCGTTACGATTGGCGGATGCGCTTGCCGGCAGCGCTTCAGCGCACTTCTTGCGTCAGGTCCAGGATGCGAATTGCCTTGCCATCGTTGCACACCACGGTTTCTTGGGCTGCCTGCCGTGCCAAGTCGTCGAAAGTCGGATAAGCAAGCTTCGCCTTGGCCGCCAAGGCGAACAGTTCCTGCACCTTGGATCATTGCGGCGTATTCAGCAGGCAGTGAGCCATAAGCCGACCGGCGGCTGGTGTCAGGCCTTGATCTTGAACCCGTCGGCGTACCTGGCCGGGTCCTTGCCGTCCCAGACGATGCCGTCAATCAGCTTGCCGCTACGCATGTCGCTCTTGGGGAGAGTGACTCCGGCGGCGGCGGCACCCTGCTTGTAGACGTCGATGCGATTGACTTGTCTGGCGACCGCCAGATAATCCGGATGGCTCTTGAGCAGCCCCCAGCGCTTGTGTTGGGTCATGAACCACATGCCGTCACTGAGGTAGGGGAAATTCACCAAGCCGTCGTTGAAGAACTTCATGTGGTTCCTGTCGTCCCAACTCTTGCCGAGGCCGTTCTGGTAACGGCCGAGCATGCGGGCGACGATGACTTCGCTGTCGGTATTGACGAAAGCCTTTTGGGCGATGGTTTCGGCTGTCTTCTGTTTGTTCGCGATCGATGCGTCGATCCACTTGCTGGCATCGAGAATCGCAGCGACCATGGCACGTGCCGTGTTCGGGTTGTTTTTCACCCATTCGGCGGTGGTGCCGAGAATCTTTTCCGGATGATCGACCCAAATGTCCTGCGAGGTCACGGCGGTAAAGCCGATGCTGTCCATGATCGCGCGGTTGTTCCACGGCTCGCCGACGCAGAAACCGTCCATGTTGCCGACGCGCATGTTGGCGACCATTTGTGGAGGTGGCACGGTAATCGTCTTCACGTCCCGCATCGGGTTGATGCCGTTGGCGGCCATCCAGTAGTACAGCCACATGGCGTGCGTGCCAGTCGGGAAGGTCTGGGCGAAGGTGTATTCCTTTTCCTTCTTGGCGATCAGCTTCGCCAAACTCGCGCCGTCGATCGCGCCCTTTTCGCGCATCTGGTTGGAAAGCGTGATCGCCTGGCCGTTGTGGTTCAGGGTCATCAAGTTGGCCATGTCCTTCTTCGGCCCGCCGACACCCATC
The DNA here is from genome assembly GCA_002345025.1 of Candidatus Accumulibacter iunctus. Classification (GTDB taxonomy): domain Bacteria; phylum Pseudomonadota; class Gammaproteobacteria; order Burkholderiales; family Rhodocyclaceae; genus Accumulibacter; species Accumulibacter iunctus. The sequence continues at coordinate 10,746 of DDUX01000017.1, forward strand.
TGGACACCATAGATGAGGCCGTACAGCACATGGGCTGCGTCGAGTTCGCCATTGACCAGCTTGTCGCGCACAGAAGCCCACGAGGCTTCCTTGGTCGGGATGATCTTGATGCCATACTTCTCGTCGAACTTCATGACCGAAGCCATGACCACCGAAGCGCAGTCGGTCAGCGGAATGAAGCCGATCTTGACTTCCTTCTTTTCCGGTGCGTCCGATCCGGCGGCCCAGGCACCGCCGCGCAGGCCGGGTGTGACCATGGACATGAGCGACGCACCGAGTGCGGCTGAAACAAATTCACGACGAGAGAAAGACGGCTTGGATTTTGGCTTCAGGTTGTGGTCTTCCATTGCTTGCTCCGCGATCGCTCGAATCGATCGAACTCTTGCCCGGTCACCATTGACCGTGCTTCTCAAGACGGTTAAAGCAATCCTCGTGCCAGCCCGATGTTCCAGATCAATTCTATTCAACCATCTGATATGCTGTAATTTTTTCTGGGTCTCAGAGGCAGTGGGTGCGTCTCCGGCAGTCCCTGCTTTGGTGCAGCAGCGCAACCTGCCTGCACACCAAAGGGGAAGAGACCTCGAAGCGCGAGAGGAAAGCATCCAAACGGCCGAAACATGCCGAGATCCGGCCGCCTGGACGCCCTACGCCCGGTCGAACTGCAGGCGCTTCGCCGCACGCCTCGGGAAGGGCCCTTCGACCATCTGATCGTCGACGCCCATGACCTCAGCCCACTGCGGGGCGTCGCTGACAGATCAAGTACCTGGCCCGCAGCGGCGGGCGATCGCTTGCCTGCCCGGACCGGCTCCGACGAGGGTAACGGGGCGACGCGCGTTGGCTGAGCTTGTCGCGGGGNNGCCTGCACACCAAAGGGGAAGGGACCTCGAAGCGCGAGAGGAAAGCATCCAAACGGCCGAAACATGCCGAGATCGGGCCGCCTGGACGCCCTACGCCCGGTCGAACTGCAGGCGCTTCGCCGCACGCCCCTGAAAGGGCCCTTCGACCATCTGATCGTCGACGCCCATGACCTCAACTCGCTGCGGGGCGTCGCTGACAGATCAAGTACCTGGCCCGCAG